>JAGWRQ010000197.1 GCA_028869615.1 Candidatus Methylomirabilota bacterium
GAAGGTCAGTCCGCCCTTTCGAAGGCCGAGCGCTTTCAATATTTCAACTCCCGCTTTGATCTCCTCGACGGGATCGGCCGAAAGCGATACCCGGATGGTGTCGCCGATCCCCTCGGCCAGCAGCGCCCCGATGCCTACGGCCGACCTGATCGTTCCGACCCCTGGCGTCCCGGCCTCTGTGACGCCAAGGTGGAGGGGATACTCGATCTCTTCCGCAAGGAGGCGGTACGCCTCAATCATCATCAGGGGATCGGAGGCCTTCAATGAAACCTTCATCTCGGGATAGTTGAGATCTTCGAGGATCCGGATGTGGCGCATGGCGCTCTCCACCATTCCCTTTGGAGTTGGTCCGCCGTCTCTGGCCAGCAGATCCTTTTCCAGTGATCCGGCGTTCACGCCGATGCGGATTGGAATCTTTCGCTCAGCCGCTGCCTTGACGATTTCCTCCACGCGAGAACGGTCCCCGATATTGCCTGGGTTGAGACGGAGACCGTCCACACCTTGTTCAAGGGCAATCAGGGCGAGTCGGTAATCGAAGTGGATGTCGGCAATCAAAGGGATCCGGATCTGCTTACGGATCTCCCACAGTTTTTCTGCGGCCTCTTTCTCCGGGACACCGACCCGTACGATATCACACCCGGCCACCTCCAATGCCCAGATCTGATCTACCGTGGCCCGGACGTCCCGCGTGTCAGTCTTTGTCATCGACTGGACCGACACCGGCGCCTGACCGCCGATCTTGACGGTGCCCACCTGAATCTGCCGCGTCTTGCGTCTTTCGATCATGGGTTCCTTAGCAAAAGTGCCAGGTTCCAAGTGGTACGTTTTACGGTTCGAGTCTGGAACCCGTCTCTGCGGTGCTACTGTCTTCCGAGCAGGCGGAAGATATCGTTGTAGAAGGCGAAGATCATCAAGGCCACCAACAGGGCCAGCCCGACCTGCTGGGCCATCTCTCGCTTTTGCTGGCTGACCGGTTTGCCGCGAACGGCTTCAATCAGCGAGAAGAACAGATGTCCACCATCCAGAATAGGGATCGGAAGCAGATTCAGAATCGCCAGGTTGACGGACAGCAGCGCGGTGAAGAACAGGAGATTCAAAAGGCCCAGGCGCGCCTGTTGGCCGGCCATTTGCGCCACCAGGAGCGGCCCGCCGATGGTTTTGGCCGGGACAACGCCCTGGATCAGCTTGATAAAGGTGAGCAGGATCAGGCGGGCGAGGTCATACGTCTTATAGAGCGCTCTTGCCAATGCGGTGACCGGATCGGTTCGCTCGATCAGGAACTCCTCGGCCGGCGCGATCCCGAGCAGACCGACCTCCTGTTCCTCCCCGAATACATTCTTCTGACGAGTGGCCTTTGGAGCCATCGTCAGATCAAACTGCCTTCCCGCTCTTTCGATTGTCAGGCGAACAGGTCGCCCTGGGCTTTTATGGATCTGGGTTGCTAGTTCCTCCCACTTCTCAATGGGATGCCCGTCGATCGCCGTGATTCGATCGCCGGTCAGCACGCCGGCCTCGTACGCCGGAAATCCCTCCATGACCTCCCCCACCTTGGTCGCGAGGGTCGGGACACCGATCGTGAAGACAGCCCAGAAAATAACGACAGCAAGGAGAAAATTAGATCCTGGACCGGCCAGGATGATCAGCGAGCGCCACCCGACCGGTTTTTCGGAAAACGATCCTTCCCGGTCGACGACCTCCTCCTGTGGATCCTCACCGAGCATCTTGACATAGCCGCCAAGCGGGATCGCGGACAGGAGATATTCGGTCCCGCCGCGCGTGAACCCGATAATCTTTGGGCCGAAACCGAGGGAAAACTTCAGGACCCTGACTCCCGCCCGCTTGGCGACGAGGAAGTGGCCGAGTTCGTGGACGAAGATCAGCGCGCCCAGGACGAGGATCGCCCAGAGGAGATAGTCAAGACGCGAGAGGAACGGTCGGGGATCGACTGCATCCAGGAGGCTGAGGGCAACCGTAGATATTGAGGCTGTCATGCCAGCGTACAAGCCCTTCTCCTTACTGTCAAGTGTGCAGTGCCGCCAAAACCAGCTCCCTGGCCTCACGATCAGCGTCCAGGGCGTCCTCAAGCGAATCGATCTTGCGACCACGGTGGCTGTCCATCGCCTTCGCAATGAGGGCGGAAATATCAGGGAAAGCGACCCGGCCGGAGAGGAACAGGTCCACCGCCACTTCGTTGGCTGCGTTGAGAACGGCCGGATAGGTTCCACCCGCCTTGAGCGCTTGATAGGCGAATCCGACACATGGGAACTTCTCATGGTCAACCGGCTCGAAGGTCAACGCCGACAGGGCGTTCAGGTCAAGGGGCGGCAGTGGCGTCTGAAGCCGGTCGGGGTATGAGAGGGCGTACAGGATCGGCAGTCCCATGTCGGTGACCCCCATCTGGGCCAGGATCGCTCCGTCCGTAAACTCGACCATCGAATGGATAATGCTCTGGGGGTGAATAATGACGTCGATCTGTTGGGGCGTGAGGGAAAAGAACCAACTGGCCTCGATCACTTCCAACCCCTTGTTCATGAGGGTAGCCGAATCGATGGTAATCTTCTTCCCCATGACCCATGTCGGGTGCTGCAGCGCCTCTTGCGGAGTAATACTGCCGAAGCTTTCTTTGGATCGCCGGCGGAACGGTCCTCCCGAGGAGGTCAAGAGCACCCGCTTTAAATACGTACAGCTATGCTGTCCTCCGAGGCACTGGAAGATGGCCGAATGTTCACTATCGACGGGAAGGAGTCGAACGCCCCGCGCCCGGGCCTCGGCGATCACCAGCTCCCCCGCCATGACCATGACCTCTTTCGTAGCGAGGGCAATATCCTTTCCCGCCTTGATGGCGGCGAGGCTCGGGAGCAGGCCCGCCGCGCCGACTATCGCCGTGAGGACGATATCGGCCTCAGACGCCGTGGCGACAGTCAGCACGCCCTCGTCTCCCCACCCGATCTCGACAGGGACGTCTTTCACTCGTTCCTTCAAGGCTGTTGCGGCTCTGGAGGTTCCGACAGCGACAACGCGGGGGGCAAACCGTCTGATCTGCTGCTCCAGCAGATCGATATTATCCCTGGCTGCGAGGGCTACCACCTCAAAAGAGTCGCGGTGCAAATCGATCATGGCCAAGGCCTTGACCCCGATGGTCCCGGTTGAGCCAAGAATACTTACGCGCTTCACTGTCGCCTCTCCCCTCGGCCCCACACCACGCCTATCATCAACGGTAAGCCCGCTCTCCACGTGTGTTTACGAACGTAGTATAGTCGGATCGTGAGTTTTTGGCAAGCGCTTTTGGTTCGTCGGATAGACCGATTATTCAACGCAGAGATGCTATAGCTGGATAGGGAAAACCAAAGGCCCACCCCTGTAGGCCTTCGATCCTCTCGTGCGTACGGGACGTGGTGGAAGGTTCGAGTGCGGCTGCGTTATTTCTGCGGCTGATCGGTAAAGACCCACCGAGCGAAAAGCGCAAGAACGACAATTGCGACGAGCCCTGCAAGAGCTCCCATCGGTGTCGTAAGGATATCGAGTATAACCTGCGACATTCC
>JAGWRQ010000014.1 GCA_028869615.1 Candidatus Methylomirabilota bacterium
TGATTCAAGCACAGTTGGAGCGAGGCGTCTACGTGGGCATCAGCCGCCCGCGAGCGCAGCGAAGCGGGTCGGCTGCATGCCGCGTTAGGTCGCTATCCCGATTTCATCTCGTTCACCGTTTTCAATGCACCTTTAGGGGACATCACCCTCAAGCCCAAATCTGACAATAGCACCCTGGACTTCCGCAAAATCTCCTTCTCCTTCGTTACGAACAAATCCCAGTTGTGTGCCCGATGAATGGCAAGGTGCATGATATCTCGCTGTGTATGTTCGTCGAGTTCATGCCACTCCAGATCGGGTTGAATGATGCGAGCGATGCGATCAAGGTAGACGTATGCGTTTGGCGCGCCAAGCGCATCGCCACCCCTAAGTGTGGAGCGTCGCATGACAAAGCCGGAGGTTCCAGACTGCAGTTGACTAGCCTTCGCGCGACGATTGGGTCCGAACTGGGTCTTGTCCCTCGCTAGCTCTTCGGCAAGGATTCGCGTGCTCGTGATCTCGATAACCCTCTGCTTTGCCAAGACCTCAAGGGCGTTGAGAGCGGGGATGTGTCCACGAGCGTTAATACACATCGTGTCAATTGTTATACGGATAACTACTGCCATGCATCTTGCCTCAGTAGCGGCCTAACTTGAGTAGACTGGTCAGCCTATCCCCATGAAGGAGATTTGCAGTTGGGCCAAATCCTATAACCCTATCCAGCGCTTAGCAAGAAATTTTCAACGATCCGGAACATGGCACACACTGCAGAAACGGTCGGCCTATTCCGGCTGATCCGAAGGACTCTCCACCTTCAATCCGAGGCGATCAGCCGGGCTCGGTTTCTACGATCCGTTTGCTGGTCTCCCGATGCTCTGGAATCCGGCGATCGGGCAGATCTACAGCGTGGGGAAGGACGGAAAAGATGATGGCGGGGATACCACCCTTGACATTGCGGTGCAGATTACAACTATTTTTTCACCACCCCAACGATTTTTACATGTAAGCGACAAATTCCGGCTCGATGAGGCTCTTCAGAATATCACACCTGGAGACTACTCCCACCAGTTTTCCATTGTCGGTAATAGGGAGACGAATGATATTTTTCTCCTTCATGATCTTTACAATTTCAGCAACAGGAGTATCCTTGTCGGCGGTGATGGCCTTCTTAGTCATTAGTTCCCCTGCTGTGTACTTAACCAACTCCTTGCCTAACATCGCAGCCTCTAGAAGATCAAGCTCTGTCACAATACCTATAACCCCTCCTTCTTCATCTGTTACAGGTATGCCGCTGTAGAGGCCAGTAAGAAGTTGAAGTGCGATATCTCTTGCTGATGCGTTCTTCTTTGCAGATATTACAGGTCTTACCATTACTTGTGATGCTTTTAACTCCTTCATGTAAATTCCTCCTTCTATTTTTTCGCTGTTTTTTCTTTTTAATTCCTTCTGTTCCCTGTCTTTAGGGGTAGAACTGCGTAGCCGACTTGTAGCATTCAGCTTGTACGGGTGTCAATGGAAAAATGAGCAGTATTGGGGGCCTGCATGGGTGGGTGTGGCAATGTAGGTTACAACTACAAAGCTGCGAAGTCTCGACGTAACGAATTGCCTGCGGGAGTTCAACCTTGCTGCCAAGAAGCCCCGTATGTTACGATGACGCCCGTGATGACGAAGCACGTTATCATCGGAACGGCTGGCCACATCGATCATGGCAAGACCGCGCTCGTTAAGGCCCTGACCGGCATCGATACCGACCGGTTGAAGGAGGAGAAGGAGCGAGGGATCTCCATCGAGCTGGGTTTCGCCAACCTGGCCCTGTCCGACGACCTCCAGATCGGGATCGTGGACGTCCCGGGGCATGAACGGTTCGTCAAGACGATGCTCGCGGGCGTCGGCGGGATCGATCTGGTGGTGCTGGTTATCGGTGCCGACGAGGGGGTGATGCCACAGACGCGGGAGCACCTCCATATCTGCGAGTTGCTTCAGGTCAAGCGGGGCGTGGTGGCATTGACGAAGGTCGATCTCGTCGAGTCCGATTGGCTGGAGATGGTGCGGGCCGATCTGAAGGGGTTCCTGGCGGGGACCTTTCTTGAGGGCGCGCCGGTCGTTGCCGTGTCCGCTGTCACCGGGCAGGGGCTCCCGCAGTTGCGAGCGGTCCTGCGCGAGGCGGCCGAGACGATCGAGCCGAAGCGCCATGACGGGATTTTCCGCCTCCCGATTGATCGGGTCTTTACCATCAAAGGGTTCGGCACTGTGGTGACCGGGACCCTGTGGTCCGGGACCGTGCGGGTTGGGGACGAGGTGGTCATCCTCCCTTCAGAGCTGCGTTCGCGGGTTCGCCGGCTTCAGGTTCACGGCCAAACGGTGGAGCAGGCCTGGGCCGGGCAGCGGATCGCCGTCAACCTGCCCGGTCTCGAAGTAGATCAACTCAATCGAGGCGATCTTCTGGCGTTTCCGGGCGCTCTGAAACCTACGATGACCTTTGACGTGTCGTTAGCCCTGCTGAAGGACGCCCCTCGTGCCTTGCGGAACCGGGCAAGGGTCCGGTTCCACGTGGGAACGAGCGAAATCCTGGCCCGCGTCGTGCTGCTCGATCGTGAGGAGCTGAATCCCGGCGAAGAGACGTTCGCCCACCTGCGACTGGAGGGAATGGCCGGCGCCCTGGCCGGCGACCGGTACGTGATCCGAAGCTACTCGCCTGCTCTGACGATCGGGGGCGGGACCATCCTCGACCCAAACCCTCCCGTGCGGCGGCGGGCCAAGGCGTCGTTGGTCGAACACCTCAAGGTCCTGCAGACCGGCACATCGGGTCAGCAGGTCGAGCGCCTGCTGCTGCAAGCCGGTCCAGTACCGATCACGTTAGACGCGCTCAGGGTCTCGGCCAGCCTGGATGAGACCACGCTGCGGCGAGAGATCACGCGCCTCATAGAGAGCGGCGTAGCGGTGGCGTTGGACACGAAAGGCGATCTCGGATATGTTCACCGGCTGAGCTATGATCGCTTGGCGGCGGAGATCCTATCCCGTCTGGAGGAGTTCCACAGGCAAGAACCCCTCAAGGATGGACTGCCGAAGGAAGAGCTGCGATCCAAGCTCCGTCACGTTGGGCCGGTCCTGTTCGCTCGCCTGCTGCTGGGGCTCGCGGAGACGCAGCGAATCGCCATCGACCGGGAGAAGGTGCGGCATTTCCTGCACCGCCCCACCCTCTCAGCCCCGGAACAGGCCGTCAAAGAACGATTAGCCGCGATCTACCAGAAGGCAGGCTTACAGCCGCCGGACTTGGAGCCGGCGCTTGCCCAGGCCGGAGCGGACAGCAAGACCGGGATCACGATCTTTCGTCGCCTTATCGATGAGGGGACAGTCATCAAAATCAAAGATAACCTTTATCTTCACCGCGACCATTACAGCCACGCGAAGGAGATGCTCCTCGACCACTTCAGGCTCCATGCTGCCATTACGGTCCAGCAGTTCAAGGAGCTCCTTGGGGTGAGTCGGAAGTTCGCTATCCCCTTTCTGGAGCATTTCGACAGTGCCAAGTTGACCCGTCGGCATAATGATGAGCGGGTCCTCTACGTGTAGGAGGCCGCAAGGAGGAGGGCGTATGTTTGGGTTGGGGATTCAAGAACTGCTGGTGATTCTGGTTATCGTGCTGCTCATCTTCGGCGTCAACCGGTTACCGGAGCTCGGTAGTGGCTTGGGCAAGGCAATTCGCGGCTTCAAAGATTCGTTGGCGGGAAAGGATGCCATCGATGTGACGCCGAAGAAAGAAAAAGGTGAGGAAAAGCGATCCGGCGAAGAGAAGGCTTAACGCGCGTTACGACGAGCCAATTGTACCCCCTGCCTTAGCTCTCGGCAGGCTCGCTCCAGTGCCCGCACGGTCCGTTGAGAGGTCACGGATCGTGACCCTTTCGCTTGCTTGATCAGCCGCTCCAGCGCGTCGATCGCCTCCTGAAGCACTTCCACCGGCGATCCTGCTCCCTTGATCCCGTATTGGCCTACCCGCTCCGCCGCCCGTTGTAGCTTACTGCGTTCGACCGAATACTGGACGGCCTCCCGCTTGCCTCCTGTCATGCTGCGATGGACGTTGAGGACGCGGATGATCTCCAATAGCAGTGGGATATCGCCGTGCGATAGCTTGGCGACCTCCCGCAGCAGCGCCGTTCTTTCCGCCTCTCCGCTGAGTTTTCGGAGTTCCTCCGGCAGCAGATGAGACGAGACCTCTTCCTGGAAAAAAAACGCAAGAGGGGTAGCTAATGCGTCGCTGAGCTTCCCCAATACCTTGAGTGAGGGCAGTTGCTCCCCCCGCTCAATCTTCCCGATATACGTGTAATCCACCTTCCCCACAGTCTTATTGGCCAACTCCTTCTGGGTCAGATTTCGCATCCTTCGAATCCGCCTCAGGCGTCTGCCAATTTGGATTGTCAGCTCTACGCTCACGCATTCCTCCTAGGAGCGAAAAGTACTTCGCTTTTCTACTGAAGTCAATAGGATTCCCGGTTCTCCTGGAATGGGAGGTTTCCGAGAAAACGATATATAGTCTATATTTTATCTTGACAATAATGTGTATATATCCTATAGTTCCGCGCGTAGAGAAACCCAACAACATGGAAGAGTGTGAAAGGCCATGAAAGCAATACGTAAAGACGTATGTCGCGCCTTATGGCAGCAGACGCCATGGATGAGCGAGTTGCACTGTTAACGTTGGTCTGCCGATCTCGATGGTTTTCATCTATGTCTACGGAGGAGCTGAAGTTGTACCTCCTCCTCCTGGTTTCCACCGTGAGGATTGGGGAGGAAGGGCAGATCGTCTGGGAGGTCGTGAAGCGCGGGCTGGGAGAGTCGCTGACCGTCGAAAAGATAGGGCGGCTTGGCGAAGCTCTGGGCCGGCATGGGCTTGCCAGGGTGCGCGTAACCTACCCGCCAGAAGTCGGTGGGCGTGAGCGAGGCGATGCAGCCCCTGTGGTCTACTCAACAGTCTTTGGTTTAGAGCGGTTAAGAGGTCCGGCGTCGAGGGGCCGGAGACGCGGACGAGAGAAAGGCGATGGTTGATCCGAGCCTGGACGGGAGCAAGCTGTTTCGGGTCCTGGTTGCAGATGATAGTAGCGAGATCCGCGAACTGCTCTTTGAGGCCCTCAGCTCGATAGAGTGCAGCGTGACCTGCGTGAAAGACGGTCTGGAGGCGCTTGCCAGCTTACAGGCCGGGACGTACGATCTCCTCATCACCGACTATCAGATGCCCCGTCTTGACGGGCTGACCCTGCTCAGATACCTGCGAACCGGCGACTGCTGCCCGCCGTCGATTCTGATCACTGCGCAGAGCTCACCCGATCTCATCAAGGAGGCCAAGCAGACGGGAGCCACCTTCGTGCTTCTCAAGCCTGTTGCTATTTCTTATCTCCTTTCCCTTGTCAAGACTATGAGGGCTCAGCAGCCTGAGGGCTAGCGTTCGAGCGAACCCCAGCCAGAATCTAGGATTGGGTATCGACCAGTCGTATCTCATTCGGGCCATCCCTGAGACCTGCCAGGATCTGACTCATGTACGGATGCGGTACTCGGCGGACACCAGGCGCCTGGCGTTCTACCCTCGCTTGCGTTGGGTGCGGTCACGGGGCAGTTCGGGCTCTTCACCGACTTGGGGGCTGGGACCATGAGCCTGGACGGTTCTCAGCGAATGATAGCTATACTTCCATGAAATTTTTTATGGTTGACGTCGGATGTTGCGTTTTAGTACACTGTGCCGCCACGGGTGATGCGAAAGCGCATCAGACCCAAGTCATTTGTTTAATAGCTATCTCTAGCCTGTAAAGTATCTATCGAGTCCATTGCGTCTGTTGCGTCCGGGGGTCCCGGAGAGTCATGACTGTTATCGGGGTGATAACGCGTGTAAGGCGACAGTCTAACCATATTCGAGAGAGCCGATAGATGAGGGTCGCGGTCCTAAAGGAGATCGAGTCCGGAGAAAAGCGCGTCGCGATCGTCCCGGAAACGGTCAAGCGGTTGGTCAAGAAAGGGATCGAGGTTTGCGTAGAGTCCTGCGCTGGTGAAGGGTCGTGCTTCCGGGATGGAGAATATGAGGAGGCCGGCGCCACAATAGAACCCTCAGCGGAAGCGCTGCTTGCCGCCACAGACGTGATCATTAAGGTTCAGCGTCCTACCCCGGCGGAATTACTCAAGATCCGTGAAGGCACGACGATCATCAGCTTGCTGTATCCGCTGGTCAACCCGGACCTCGTTCACACCCTTGCCACCCGTAAGATTACCGCGATTGCGGTGGACAGCATCCCTCGGACTACGCTGGCCCAGATGATGGATGTCCTGAGCTCACAGGCGACCATCGCGGGATATTATGCGGTGATTATGGCTGCGTACGCGCTTCCGAAGTTTTTTCCCATGCTGATGACCGCGGCGGGCACGATTGCGCCGGCCAAGGTGCTGATTCTGGGCGCCGGCGTAGCCGGGTTGCAAGCCATCGCCACCGCAAGGCGGCTTGGCGCCTCAGTGGAGGCGTTCGACACGCGCAAGGTGGTGAGGCAGCAGGTCGAGAGCCTGGGGGCGCGGTTCGTTGAGGTGGACGCAGCCGAGGATGCTCAGACGGCGACCGGATATGCGAAGGAGCTTTCTGAAGAGTACAAACGGCGACAGACGGAGCTGATATACCGGCACATCGCGAAATCCGATGTCTGCATCACGACAGCGCTGATCCCTGGCCAGCGCGCTCCCATCCTGATCACAGAAGAGATGGTTCAGGCCATGAGGCCCGGGTCGGTGATCGTGGACCTTGCGGCGGAGCAGGGGGGCAACTGTGCTCTGACTGAGCCTGGAAATGAAGTGGTAAAGCATGGGGTGACGATTATCGGCCGCTTGAATCTTCCAAGCCGCCTGGCAGTCCACGCGAGCCAGATGTACTCGCGCAATATGGAGAAGCTCCTCCTGCACTTGATGGGCGATGGCGGGCTGAAGCTCAACCTCCAGGAAGAGATCACCCAGGGATGTGTGATCACCATGGGGGGAGAGGTTGTGCACCCGAAGGTCAAGGAACTCCTGGCCCGGAAAGGGGAATCCCATGCAAGCTGAGCTCCTGTTCGGCTTCTACATCTTTATGCTGGCCGCGTTTCTTGGATTGCAGGTCATCTCAAAGGTCCCGCCGCTGCTTCACACGCCCCTGATGTCCGCCACGAATGCGATCTCGGGCATTTCGCTGGTTGGCTCACTGGTGGCGGCAGGGGCCCATTACAACCCGGTCAGCACGGCCCTGGGATTCATCGCGGTCACGGCAGCCACGATTAATGTGGTCGGCGGCTTCATGATTACGGATCGGATGCTGAAGATGTTCAAGAAGAAGGAAGGGAAGAAGTCGTGAGCGCCACGCTGATACAGCTTACATACTTCATCGCATCCGCGCTGTTTATTCTGGGGTTGAAGGCCTTGGGCTCTCCGGAAACGGCCCGACGAGGCAATCTCTTCGCCGCGGCGGGAATGTTTCTGGCCATCGTGGGGACGCTTGTTCACCAGGATATCGTCAGTTACGAATGGATCATCATAGGGATGATCATCGGATCGGCGATCGGGGGAGCCATGGCGATTTTCATGCCCATGACGGCGATGCCCGAGCGGATTGCGCTCTCCCATGCGTTCGGAGGATTGGCCGCTGCGTTTGTCGGGGTGTCCGAATATTACCGCCATGGCGCAGAGATGGAACTTATCAAGACTGTGCCTGTCGGGTTTGAGGTCATCTTCGGGGCCTTGACCTTCACGGGCAGTCTAATGGCCTTCGGGAAGCTGTCTGGGTGGGTCACCCAAGTTCCAGTGACATATAAGTTGCAGAACCAATCGAATATCTCCCTCTTTGGGATTGCGTTAGCGCTGTACCTTGCGTGGCTGTTTACTCCGGCGTATCCTATTTTATTTTACATCATGCTGGGGCTGGCCTTCCTGATCGGCGTGCTCATGGTGCTTCCGATCGGTGGGGCGGATATGCCGGTTGTCATCTGCCTGCTGAACTCGTATGCCGGCCTGGCTGCATCGGCCACAGGATTCGTGCTGTCGAACAACATCTTGATTATTGCCGGCTCCCTTGATGGGGCCTCTGGTCTCATCCTGTCGATTATGATGAGTAAGGCCATGAACCGTTCCTTCACGAATGTGCTCTTCGGGGCCTTCGGCGCGGTGGCCGAGACGACCCCTGGGGCCGCCGCGTCTGCCGTCGGTAGTGTCAATGAGGGGACGATCGATGATGCGGTGACCGTCCTGCGAAACGCGCAGCGGGTCATCGTCGTTCCCGGCTACGGAATGGCGGTATCCCAGGCCCAACATGCCCTGCGGGAGCTGGCCGACCTGCTGGACTCTGACGGCACCACAGTGAAGTACGCGATCCACCCGGTGGCGGGCCGCATGCCGGGCCACATGAATGTTCTCCTGGCCGAGGCCAATGTTCCGTATGACCAGATCTTCGATCTTGAGGATATTAATGACGAGTTTCCCAAGACGGACGCGGTGATTGTCATCGGCGCAAACGACGTCGTCAATCCTGCCGCGAAGACGAACCCGTCCAGTCCGATCTATGGAATGCCGGTCCTCAATGTGGAGGAGGCGCGCACGGTCATCGTGCTCAAGCGTAGCATGAGCGCCGGCTTTGCGGGCATCGACAATGAGCTCTTCGGGCTGCCCAATACCATGATGGTGTTCGGTGACGCGAAGCAGACGCTTACGAAGATGGTGCAGGCGCTGAAGAATTAGGACGTACGACGCCTTCACAGCAAATGACCGGGTTCTGCACGCATACCCCTCCCAGGATGAGACAGTACCCGCACGCCGCATAACCTGCTATTATTAGCTCCCGCCTCGGCAGAAAGAGGAATCGGTGGATATCCTGATCGTGGGAGTCAGCGTGCGCGGTTTAGCGGAGTCGGCGGTTCGGAGCGGACTGGAGCACCGGATCGTTGGGGTCGACTACTTCGGGGATTTCGACCTGGGACTGCTGTGTCCGCATCGTTCGATTAAGAGGGACCTGAGCCTCCCGTATGATAGCCGTCATCTGATCACGGCGTCTTCAGGGCTGCCGTTCGACGCCCTTACCTATGTTGCGAATCTGGAAAACTATCCATCAGTGATCGAGGCGGTGGCCGGCGGGAAGCCGATCCTTGGTAACAGCCCCGTTGTTCTGGCGTCGGTGAGAGACCCTGCTCGATTCTTCGGGTTCCTTGCTCAAGCCGGTATTCCTGCGCCGAAGATCGCCTTTGACTCCACGTCCCTCAATCTCGATTCCGGTACCATCTGGCTGCGCAAACCGCTACGAAGCGGGGGCGGCCATGGAATCGCTGCTCGCCCGCCGGGGGATCGTCTTGAGCCCGGTTTTCTCCTTCAGGAGTATCTGGACGGCCTGTCAGGTGGCGCGGTATTTGCCGCGGATGGTCGAGATGCGTGTCTGCTGGGTATCTCCGAGCAGCTTATCGGCAGGAATGAGTTCGGAGCGGACGGCTTTCGCTACTGCGGGAGCATCCTCGGACCGATAGGGGCGAGGCAAGCCGAATGGGCCGACTTCGTGAATAGCATAAGACAGATCGTTCGCGCCGTCACCCGGGAGTTTCATCTTGTGGGCGTCAACGGGATCGATTTCATTCTGAAGGGGAAGACCGTCTATCCGCTTGAGGTCAATCCTCGCTACACCGCCTCGATGGAGCTGGTCGAATGGGCCTATGGCCTGAACATCTTCAGGACACATCTCGACGCCTGCCATGGGAAACTACCTGACTTTGACCTCCTCGCGCGCTCCGACGCGGGCTACTTCGGGAAGGCCATTTGTTTCGCCTTGCGAGCTCTGATCTTCCACGATCCACAGTGGTGGTTCGATCGAGGTGTTCGAGATCTGCCGTTCGAAGGCGAACAGATCGCACAGGGGAAGCCTGTCTGCACACTATTCTCACGTGGGCAAAACCGTTCGGAGTGCTACAATCGGCTCACGCAGGCGGCCGCCGAGGTTGAACGGGCATGCCTGCACGCGACGACATCGGTATGACAACACGCGCGACCCGCGACATACGCCTTTCCGCATCAATAGCCACGCGCCGCTTCCTCAATCAGGACGGCCCGTTTCATGCGGAGGGTGAGGAGGTATGGATTGAACACCTTTCCTGCCGGGAGATTGTCAAGCCGCTCGGCACGCCGCTCCTGGTCTATTCGTCAGCGCGCTTGCGCGACAACATCGCAGAGGTTACAGCCGCTGCCGATGCGTCCGCCTGGCCGATTCGGATCCACTTCGCCCTGAAGGCATGCTATCTGGTGGGGGTGGTGTCGCTCCTGCAACAGGCCGGGTTGAATGTCGAGGTGATATCCGAATATGAATACCTGCTGGCCAGGCGGATCGGCTTTTCCCCTGCTCAGGTCGTTGTGAACGGTCCGGCCAAGCGACCGGAATTCCTGGAGCGCGCTGTCATCGATGGGGTGTCGCTCATCAATGTCGAGTCGCTGTCGGAGATCGACTTTCTGGAGAGCTTGGGTCAGAGACTCGGAAGGACGATTGAGGTAGGTATCCGGATCAACCCCCTTCTGTCGCGGCGTCTCCGGGGCCCGTTCGCCCCCCCTGGATCAAAATTCGGCTTTGACGTGCCCGGCGGCGAGGCGGCAGGTGCGGTGCGAAGAATCGTCACATCGCGTTCCCTCTCCCTTCGGGCGGTGCATTGCCACAGCTACACAAGGCAATACAGGCCCGATGCGCATCGAGCCTGTGTGGCCGCAGTGGTGAAGTTTCTCCGGCGGGTGGAAGCCGACCTCGGGATCCGGATCCCCGTCCTCGACTTCGGAGGCGGATTCGGCAGTCGCTATCTTATGGAGGCACAGGGGCAGATATTTCGAGAGTTCATTCGTGAGATGTTGGATCCGCTTGTCGGGCTGTCCGGCGACCGACAGGTGATCGTTGAGCCCGGACGGTATCTGGTGAACGACGCCGCTGCGTGCCTGACGAGCGTGTTGGCATGCAAGCGAACAGCCCACAGACGCTGGGCGTTGGTGGATGCGGGCCGGAATATCTTGCCGCCCCGGGAAAACGCCGAATATGTCGTCATGCCGTGTCAGGTGTCGCGGGGACGAACTCTATATCATGTCGGTGATTTCCTCTGTATGCCGTCGGAGCCCGTTCCGCTCTCGCTGGTCAGCGGGGCGATCACGCCAGGCGATCTGCTCGCGGTGTTCAATGCCGGGGCCTACACCTTTTCCATGGCCCAAAACTTCGGGGAGCCGATCCCGAATGCGATTCTGGTCGACAAAGGTGAGTGGACCTGGCTGTTTAAGAAACGATCTGTTGAAGAGCAGTTTATGAGATGAGGCGACGCGCTCGTCTGACGCATAGGAAAGCATGCTACACAAGGGGAGCGAGAGAAAGAATGGCGCTGACAGGTAAGGCAAAGTCCGGGTCGTATTCGATCATCATTGCTGTCGCCGGGCTTGTCGCCCTCGGCGCCCTCATGCGACCGTCTCCGGTTGCGTGGGGAGCCGATACTGACTCGCCGGCGCCAAGTGGACCAGGGGAGACGGTTCGACTGGAGCCGGTTGTGGTTTCCGCCAGTCGTGTCGAGCAGCGGCTACGGGACGTCCCGGCCAATGTCACGGTCATTACGCGGGAGGAGATCGAGCAATCACCGGCCAGGACGGTGGACGATCTGCTGCGGCAGGTCCCGGGGTTCAGTCTGTTTCGACGCAGCAGCAGCCTGGTGACCCATCCGACGGCTCAGGGGGTCTCGCTTCGCGGGATCGGGCCCAGCGGCGTCAGTCGGACACTGGTGCTGTTGGATGGGGTTCCGCTTAACGATCCGTTTGGCGGCTGGGTCTACTGGAGCAAGGTGCCGTTGGAGAGTGTCGAGCGGATTGAGGTGACGCGTGGCGGCGGCTCCGGCGTTTACGGCAACTATGCGCTGGGCGGCGTCATCAACATTATCACCAGGCGGCCTGAGGCGCGAGTCGCTCAAGCCAAGCTTGATCTCGGAAATCGGGACACCGTAGATGCCGACCTGCTGGTGAGCCATGTCACGGGGCCATGGGGCGTCTCTCTTGAAGGTAACTACTTTCGGACGAACGGCTATAAAATCGTTCGGGAGGATCAGCGGGGGGCCATAGATATCGATGCCGACTCAACCCATAAGACCTTTAACGGCCGGGTCGAGTACACCCCTTCCCTGACCTCCTCGCTCTTTCTCGCCGGCAGCTTTTTTCGGGAGGACCGCGGCAACGGGACCCCGCTTCAGAGTAATGAGACCGAAACGGGCTATGTGGCGACTGGAGGCCGGCTGAAAACCGCCGACGGCAGCGACTGGCAGCTCACGCTCTTTTCCCACCTCCAGACCTTTAGTAGCACCTTCAGCTCTGCGGCTCCGGATCGGAACTCAGAAACCCCCTCGCTCAATCAGTTCGACGTCCCCTCAACGGATGCAGGGGCAAACCTGCAGTGGTCGAAGCGGATCTTCCAATCCCATCTGCTGACGGCCGGTACTGATCTGAGATGGATCAACGGCGAAACCAACGAAGACTTCACATTCAATCCGACCCTGGATGACTTCACTCGGCGACGGAAGGCCGGAGGTGAGCAGTTCTTGACCGGCGCCTATCTTCAGGATATTTTCACCCCCGCATCCGGATGGCAGGTGACGATTGCCGGTCGGTTCGACTCCTGGCAGAGCTTCAGTGCCTCCCGCGTTGAGAGGAATAAACAGACCGGGGCGATCACCCGGAATAATCAGTTCGACGATCGGGCTGAATTCGCCTTCAGCCCCAAGGTGGCTCTTCTCTACCATGCTACCGATCAACTCTCGCTGCGAAGCTCGTTTTATAAAGGGTTTCGGGCGCCGACCATCAATGAGCTCTTTCGGCCATTCAGGGTCCGGAACGACATTACCGAAGCCAACGCAGATCTGGATCCGGAGCGGTTGATCGGTGGAGAGGTCGGCATGGACTATGCCATGATGCGCAATCTTCTCGGTCGGCTGACGACTTTTTGGAACGAGGTGAAGGACCCCGTCGTCAACGTGACCAAAGGGATCGGTCCAGGAACTGTAGCGCCTTGCGGGTTCGTTCCGGCCGGCGGCGTCTGCCGCCAGCGGCAAAACCTGGACAGAACGCGGATCAGAGGGATCGAGGCCGAGCTGGAATACCGCCCGTTTCTGTACTGGACCTTCTCGGGCAGTTATCTCTATAACCACACCGAAGTCGTAAGCGCTCCAAACCAGCCGGAGTTGGAGGGGAAACGGATCGCGCAGGTTCCGAGGCATCAGTTTACCTTAAAACTGGGCTATACGAACCCGGCCCTCATCAACTTTTATGTTCAGGGACGGTTTGTCGGGGACCAGTTCGAAGATGATATCAACTCGCTGAAGCTCGGCGACTACTTTGTGATGGACCTGATGCTCTGGCGGCCGATCCCTGTTCCCAAGCTGTCTGCAGGAGAAATCTTCCTGGGGGTGGAAAACCTTTTCAATCGGACGTACGACGTCGGCAAAACCGCCGACGGCGTCGTCACCATCGGCGCCCCCGTGCTGGTCCACGGCGGCGTCAGGGTCCGGTTCTGACGAAAGCTTTCAGCGCTCAACTTTCAGCATAAGAGCTTTGACTGAATGCTGATCACTGGTAGCTGAACGCTATCTCCATATCATGCTGATCCGAACACGGCTTCATATTGGGTACTTCTAGCGGCTTTAGCACGCTAGAGACTGTAGTATCATCATCCTCGGATGGCCTGCGAGGAGCACCCGAGCCGCGTGGCCACCTCTGCCAGCGCGTGTTGCCCTTGCATGAGCTGGTGGATGAGATGATGCTTCAGGCTGCATCTGTCCTGACCCATCGACACCTTCTTGTTGTGGGAGATAGCCTACAAGTGGAGACAGGCCAGCGCCCAAGGAAGGTGGGCAATTCAGATGTTGAACAACAACGCACGATTGCCTTGACAATGAAAATGCATAAAGATATAACGAGCTTATTTGTAAAGACATAGCCCGACTGTACCCCCCCGTAATTCATGGGGGAAGAAACGAAAAGAGGTCAGGGTAAAGCCGATGAACAAGCAGGCACCGAATTACCTGTCGGGCCAAACGAACGCCTTCTGGGACCGTGAGCACCCAGAGGGCGTTTTTGTTTTTGTATAAAAAATTTTCCCGAGTTGTAAGGTTTGACTCCAATCTAGCGTTATTTGAAGCGACGGGTACAAAGCAGAGTCCTTAGCAGAATCGAAAACGAATCGAAACCCGACCGTAGTTCACTAGACGGGCCTCTCGGTGAAGTTTTTTGTTGAGGAGGGTAAGTTGAAAAGATTTATGATGCTCGTGCTGGTGGGAATTGTCTGCCTTCTTGCCTCGAATGGTGCGGTCCTAGCCGCTAACGTCAAGTATGTGGTGGTTGTTGACAATAGGAACTACACGGTAGAGGAGGCCGAGGGCAAGGGTGAGCTGTTTCGGGATGACCACGGTAACCCGGTGACAGATCTCAACCTTGCCAGGAGGATTGCCCAGATAGCCTTTGTCAAAGAAAGTATTCTGGCAAAAAAGCTATCTGGCCTTCAATCTGCTATTGCCAGCATTGATACCCTCGTGAGAACGCAAGAAGGCATTGGTTACTTGGGGGCGGGTCGAGACTTGCTGGCCAGAACCTTTGCGGACTGCATAGTTGGCGGTGGAATTGCCGGCTGCTTGGTCCCAACTACCCCTATCCAAATCCTTGTAGACACTGTTAAAGATCCCAAAGTCTACTTGGGATCGGCCGCGAGGGCAATGGCGAAGGATGCGCAAGGTCGCTATCAACGGATATTGACAGAGGCGGAGCGCTTTCTCCAGGCTCACAAACCGCTTGATGACAAAACTGCTGGTGCTATATATGCCGACTACGTTCAGGCGGTTCGTGAGCATTACCCCTCCACCGCTCTGCTCATTGCTCTGAGCGGGCTGAATGAACGGTTGTACGATGACCTGTTGAAAATGGGGAAGGTGGCCAGCGACGAATTCTTGAGGCGTAGCGTTGGAAGTGTTGGTCTGATTGCAACGACTGACGAGGTTAGAAGAGCTCTCCAGTATGGGCAGAAGTGGATCGAGTCCACTCCTCACGTACGGCAATTTAATCAGGACCTCCAGGATCAGGCGCGAGTGGTCGATCAACTTGCTGCGCAGATTGCTCAGCGCGCTACGCGGGCCGTACACCTTGCTACCGCTGCATTACAGACTCCACAGCCACAGCCATTACCGGTTCAGTCTACGCCCCAGGCTCCCGCGCCCCTGGACGCCGCCCAGTTCGTGGCGGACGTCACGATCCCGGACGGGACTACGCTACAGCCAGGCCAGAGCTTCACGAAGACCTGGCGTCTGCGGAACACCGGGGGCACCACGTGGGGGAGCGGCTACCGCTTGGGCTTCGTGAGTGGAGCCGCCCTCAGTGCACCTAACAGCGTTCCCGTGCCCGTCATGGCCCCGGGCAGCACTGCCGACGTCAGCGTGAACATGGTCGCCCCCAGCGCCGCCGGGCCGTACCAGAGTTCTTGGCAGCTCACGAACGCGCAAGGCGGGCGTTTCGGTCAGACGATCTGGGTGAAGGTCGCGGTGAGTACGCCCGCGGCGGTCCCGTCGCTCACGCCGACCCCTGTGCCGCCTCCATCCCCCAGTCCGGTGATCAGTGGCCTCAGCCCTAACCCAGTGTCCGGTACAAACACTCGACAGACGCTCACCCTGCTGGGGAGCGGCTTCGCGCCTGGCCTCACCGTTACGCTCCGTACGGGCGGCCAGAGTTACCCCATCCCGCCAGACCGGACAACGGTGATGAGCGCCACCCAGGTCCAGATTCTCGCGGATGTCACGACCCAGGCGGCCACCTGGACCGCGCAGGTCACCAACCCTGGCGGGGCCAGCTCGAATCCCTTCAGTTTCACGGTGAGCGCGCCCCCGGCCGCTCCACCGCCCCCGGCCCCAACTCCTGCCCACATGGACGCCGCCCAGTTCGTTGCGGACGTCACGATCCCCGATGGGACCACGCTGAGCCCCGGCCAGACCTTCACGAAGACCTGGCGCCTCCGGAACACCGGGACCACCATCTGGAGCAGCGGCTACCGCTTGGCCTTGGTGAGCGGGGCCTCTCTGGGCGCCCCTAGCACCGTCGCGGTGCCTCCTACAGCTCCCGGCAACACTGCCGACGTGAGCGTGCCCATGACCGCCCCTAGCGGTGCAGGGCCGTACCAAGGGACCTGGCAGTTGATGAACGCGCAGGGCACCCGCTTCGGCCAGACGATCTGGGTGAAGGTCGCGGTGAGTACGCCTGCTGCGGCGCCACCGCCACCCACGGCCGCCAATCAGGCGCCCACGCTGCTGAAAACCTTCTCCACCGGGGCCAGTGTGATGGTCGGGCAGGGCTATGCCCTGACCTTCACCGCAACGGACCCCGACGCAAATCTGGCCAATATCGACGTGAACTGGAATGATGGAAGCGCGGTGGAGCACAAGACCGTGAGCGGGAACCAGGCAAGTGTGACGTTCACGCGCACGTTCCCCACCGCCCGGACCGTTAACTGGTCTGCGACCGCCTACGACACCAAGGGGGCGTCCAGCCCGATGCTGGGCGGCTCCTTTACCGTGACGGCTGTGCCCGTGCCGCAGTCGCCACCACCGGCCTCCCCGCGGATCACCGGCCTCAGCCCCAACCCCGTCACGGGGGCCAACGTCCGGCAGGCGCTCACCCTGCTCGGGAGCGGCTTCGTACCTGGCCTCACCGTCACGCTTCGTACCGGTGGCCAGAGCTACCCGATCCCGCCGGAGCGGACGACGGTCGTCAGTCCGACCCAGGTTCAGGTGCTCGTCGATGTCACGACTACCTCTGCCGCCTGGACTGCGCAGGTCACCAACCCCGGGGGGGCGGGATCGAATTTGTTCTACTTCAATGTGAAAGGAAAGTAGCTATTGAGTCGCGTATTGAATCGTTTGAGATGGTGGGGTGCGCTGGTGGGTGGCAGCGAGGTTCTCGTCCGAGAGCCGACTTGAAGGAGGAAGCAATGTTCCAGGTCAAACTAGCCCGATGTCTCAGTCTTCTTGTGCCGTTGTTTCTGGCAGCATGCGCGACATCTGGAGTCAGCCCCACGGGGCTGTATGGTGACCCAGTGCAGTGCGTCGAGGGACCGCGCCAAACACTGGATTGCCGGGGTGCCGCCGAGCAGTATAAACGTGATATTCGGGCGGACTTCAGCTACGTCGGGCAGGCAACGGCTGGCGTTGGCCTCTCGACCACGAAATTGATGGAGGCCGACGCCCTGAGCACCGACCTGAAGGAACAGTATTTTCATCTCTGTGCCCAATATAACGCCTGTCTGATCTCCCGACAGGAGTTTGTTGAGAAGACCGAGCGGCTTCGGGAGATCCAGGCGCGCGTCCGCAATGCCGCGTACGGGTATTTTGCAGGCCAGAACATCCAAATCAATCCACCCCCCTATGGCGTACCACCACCGATGGGAGGGTACCCTCCGCCGGGAGGTGTCAGCTTCCCCCCACCACCGCAGAGCGGCATGCCTCAACCCTCAGGGAGTGTTAGCGCTCCCGCTTCTCCCGCGCCAACCCCCGGTGGCGTGGTTGGCAGCACACCCTCGCAGCAGGACCGCGTAGACGCGATTCTAAACATCCTGCGGGAGGGGAACCGCCTCCTGAAAGAGAAAGGCCCCACGCCACCAGGTTCATCGCTCCCGGATCAGATAAAGTCGGCCAGCGTTGCACCCCTACCGGAATCGGCTGCACTAGGCATCGCCTCTACGCCACGTCCGGAGCAGGACCTCGACGGCAGCCTGCGGTCCATGCTCGTGTCCTTGAAGGAGACAATTGCCCAACAGCATCCCACGCTCGCCGTCGGGCGGACGGTAGTCGGCAACATCACAGAGGAAGGTCAGACCTGGGCCAGCCCGTTGGGCGCGTTCTTACAGGAGCGCGTGGCGAGACTCGTGGAAGAAGAGAGTATCTTCAAGCCGGTCCTTGCGTTACGGACGCGTGGGATCACCATTACGCAGGTAGCAGCCGCGGACCATCCGAACGACCCGAAGTCACTTGGGGCTCTCTATCAGGCCGATATGGCCATCATGGGTCGATTCAAGCCCGTCGGCGAACAGGTCGAGGTGCAGCTTGCTGCGTTGGACGGGGCCGGAACAAGTGAACTGGCGAAAGTCACGGGGGTCATCTCGGCCCTCGCAATCCCGAGTACGTTACCAGTGACCGCGACCAATGCGGCAGAGACCGGCCAGCTCCTCCAATCATTGAATCAGTTGGGCCAGCAATCGGGGAACGGCAGGAGAGTCGAGATCACGACCAATCGCCCCGGCCTGGGGACTTCATTCAAACGCGGCGAAGAGATCAGATACTTCGTGACCTCCTCCCTGGATGGCTATCTCTATCTCTTTCATGTTGATGCCGAGGGAGGGATCAAACGGGTTTTCCCGAATATGTACCAGCGAGAGACGCGCATCGAGGCCGGCGCATGGGTGCAGGTGCCCGGACCGGGAGCACCCTTCAAGTTCGAGGCATCGACACCCTATGGCCTCGAGACCACCTTTGCGATTGTTACCGACGCAATGCTCGATGAGCGCGAA
>JAGWRQ010000015.1 GCA_028869615.1 Candidatus Methylomirabilota bacterium
GGGGATTTGACGTGTCGGATGTTGGGAAGAGATCAGCGATGACATGTCGAAGTTCATCGGTGAGGGCGGCGACGTCGGCCTCCGCGATGGCCAGACCGTCTACCTGGATCCGCTCCGTGAACTCCAGGAGATGCGGCGAGGTGTAGAGCCCGACCCGATAGCCGGCAGCCTTCAGGATCGACGCGAGAAAGGCGGCAGTAGACCCTTTACCGTTAGTCCCGCCGACCAGGATAGACGGAAACCGACGGTGCGGATTGCCAACTGCTTCAAGAAGCCGTTGGATATTCTCGAGACCCAGCTTTATACCGTAACGCTGGAGCCCGTAAAGATAGGCAATTGCCTGGGAATAGGTCATGCGGCCACCTACGCTGAATGGTCTCCTTCAGTGGCCTACCAAAGCGGGGAGTCCGGATAGCGCCGAGCCAGCCAGCGGTCACATCCAAAGGAGCGACCGGCCCGCGTGAGGAAGACCACCACCAGCCCGGCCATAAACGCCTGGTCCGAGGTAGTGGCCGGCGACCCGCCCCCCTTGGCCAGATAGAAGTTGAGTGTCATCAAGATCCCCACGAGTGCAGCCGGACGCGTCAAGAGCCCAAGCAGGAGCGCCAGGCCGCCCAGGATCATCCCCCAGGTGACCAACCAGGCAAAGAGCTGATAATGGGGAATCGCCATACCGGTCAGAAACGGCTTATACCAGCCAAACGCCCCGGTGGTCTTGGTCGTAAGCCACTTCTCCAGCGCATCTGAACCGGTAAAACCGCCGGTCAACTTTCCGAGGCCATCTTGGAAGAAGTAGTAGCCAAAAAAGATGCGCAAGAGCGCGACCTGCCAGAGCTTTGTTTCTGTCTGCCAGTTGCCCTTCGGCTTGGTCACCGATGCTCCCTATGCGCTCCCACGCTGCAGCTTCTCAACCTCGAAGACCCTAATGCTATCCTCCTCACGGGTTGAGAGGAGTTTCAGGCCGACGCCAGCCAGTAACGATTCGAAGATCGCGGTCGCAAACTGGAATCGCTCGGCGTCAAACGCGAGTTCCACCCGCTCACCGGGCTGAAGCTCCTCGGCATGGAATCGAAAGATACCCTTTAAGTAGGTAATGATATCCGCGCTACATGTGGGAGCCCGGACAACAATGCGCTGCATCGGCCTGTCCTCGACGACGATTGGGGATCGGAGGCTCACGCTAGAGCTTTTTCCGCATCAGGTACCAGCGATCGGCACCTGCCTTGGCGCGCTTGTCAGCCTCATCGATTGTTTGCGGCGGCGGAACGATGACATCCTGACCAGGCTGCCAGTCGACCGGGCAGGCAACCCCGTACTTGTCGACGGTCTGGAGCGCCTTCAGACTCCGCAGGATCTCGTCGATGTTTCGTCCGAACGGGATCGGATAGTACATGGCGAAACGGACGATCCCCTCGGGGTCGATGAAGAAGACGCCGCGGACGGTGAGGCCGACCTCGGGATTGATCAGATCGTAGAGGTTAGCCACAACCTTCTCGGGGTCGGCGACCACTGGAAAATCCATCTTGACCTTGGCGCTCTCCTCCATGTGGCGGAGCCACTCGATGTGCGAGTAGATGCTGTCCACACTCAGGCCGATCACCTCACAGTTCAGGTCTTTGAACTCCTTGTGTCGCTTGGCGAACTGGATGAACTCCGTCGTACAGACCGGCGTAAAGTCGGCGGGGTGGGCAAAGAGCAGGACCCACTTGCCGCGGAACTGCGACAGGGTAATGGGGCCCTTCGTGGTATTGGCGGTGAAATCCGGTGCCTTTGATCCGATCTTGACCATGGCGACCTCCTTGAAGGCTTAGTACATAGCGTCGTCAGCATCGAGCCCTGCGTTCCTCGTTCCAATCAGCCCAACTGTCGTACACTCCGGAGATGCTGATTCACCACTATTGTAATCTATAGTTCGCCTTGGGCGAACAACGATTTTTTTGTTGTACGCAGAATAGTTCATCTTCAGTGTCGTTCATCTTCGTGAGTTGGGTGAGCGCCGTAGAGGAATTCGACTCCCAACCAGACGGAATGCGCGTCCCGGCGTTCCAGGTGATCGGCCCGGTCGTAGTTGTACTGCAGGCGAAGCCGTGAAAACTCAGAGGGATGCCAGGCCAACAGTGGTGAGATTCGGTGCCGGTCATCCCGGAATGGGTCATTCGCCCGGCCGTCGAAGGTAAAGACGCTGGCTCCAGTTCCGCTCGCATATTCATAGCGCAGTCCGGCGGCCCAGCCGTAGGTGAACCCGTACAGCGCCTGTGTGTAAAATCCCCAGTCTCGCAGCGTCGCACGCGGCAGATCGATCACACCGTCAGAGAACTGATCCGCCACATAATCCCGCCCCATTGCCTCCGACTGCCACAGGAAGAAGGGCCATCCGCGGAAGCTGGTAGTGGGGCGCCAGCTCAGTTTGAGGTCGGCGCCATAGATGCGCGTGTGGCCATCCGAGCCAGTCGCGTTGGGGCCGAAAAGCCCTGACAGACCGAACTTGGTCGTGATTGTCTCGCTCGGGTTCCAGGAGTTCTCCCAGCGGAGCGAATAGAGGAGATCGCTCATGTTCCTGACGTCGCGTGAGACGAACGGTCGTCCGCCGATCGGCCGCTCCTCAAAGAAATCTTTATTGGACAGAAAGCTGGCTGCGATCTCGCCGTTCGCATTCTGGACGCCGACGTACAGTTCAGAGAACCACGGCAGCGGCGTCAGCCATCTCAATCGAACGCCTGCTTGTCGCAGGCCATCGGGTCCGAATAGCCGCGTATTGATGACCGGCTGGTCGAGCCAATCCCACGCATGCGGGTGGACCGGATTGATCAGCCCGAACTCGGTAAAAAAATGTCCTCCCTTGAGTTGCAGTCCATACGGGAGCGACTGCGTGGTGAAAAATGCCTCTTCCAACTCGACACGAGTGTCACCAACTTTCGGATCGATGAGATAGACGATATAGGCCTCTCCCGTCAGGTATGGGTCTACAGCACCCGCCAATGATAGCTCAACGTTCTGAACGGTGAAGCCGCGCTTGCGGGGGTCATGGTCGCCGCCCTCAAGTCGCTGGATCGAGACCTCCCGTTCGCTGGAGCTTCCTGCTGCGAACAGCGCATCCAGTGAGATGTCGATCAGCCGGAAGGTGCTTTTGCCGACCTGACGCGACAGCAGGTCAGTCGGCACAGGTGCCGGCGCCTGTGGCTCGATCTCCTGTACGGCCTTCTCAAGGGCCGATTCGGGGGCCACGGGCTTCTCCGCTGCCGATAACTGAGATCGCATCGCTTCAATCTGACGCTGGAGCTCCTCCAGCTTCCTCTGCTTCTCGGCGTCGCGCCGGCGAAGCTCTTCAACCACCTGCTTGAGGACCTCCAGCTCAGGGTTGTTGACCTGCGCCCACGTCACTCCCGTTGCGAGAAGCAGTGCGACGAGGGACGTCATCGTCATCAGGCTAAGCTGTGTGGTGGAGAGGGTACGCATCGAGTGTTCCTCCTCAAAAGACGACAGCACCGGCCAGGGCTGGACCACCCCGTACGAAAGAGTAACCAAGAAGGCAGGGGTATCCCTGGCTTACCGTCTGTAGGCTAGAATAATGTGGATGCTAAGGGAAAACGGGCGGAGCGCGGCTGTGAACCGATCCGAGATCGGTGACGTAAGGAACTGCGACGAATAAGGGAATGCGGAAGAGTAAGCTGAGGGAGAAGCGTAGCAGGAAGACAACGAGGAGGCCGGTCGCGGCGACTTGGTGCCAGAAATGGATCGGGCAAGATCCGTTCGTTTCCGGCTGAGACTCGTCTTGAGGTTGATAAGGATCAGTGGTTTGGCTCGAGTTGGGAAGCAGCAGCCGAAGCAGCCCACCGAGCGAGCTGGCATCGCCATGATCGTGGGGGTCAGGGGCCAGCAGCAGGAAGCCGATGGCCAGGACCACCAGAGCCGCAGCCCAACGATCACCTCTACACCGTGCTTGTACTTGCTCGCAGCCTTGCACCAGACTCCCCTCAGTTGTGAGCGGCGACAAAGCGGAACGTCTCTGCTGCGTCGCTCATGGCTAATGAATATAGATGATTACCCCTACTCCGGCAAGTCCTTTGCTGTTTGTCACGCTGGCTTGCGAAGACCTTGAGCATCCAGTATAGTGGGCATAGCGGTTTGCGGGAGCGCAGGTGGCTGTTGTGGGCGAGATGGGCAGCGGAACGCTGAGCAGATGTCAGGTACGGGATGCAGATGACTGAAGCATCAGATCGAATGAGAGAGTTTGAGCAGATGTTGCGGCAGCGCATCGTCATCCTTGACGGTGCGATGGGCACGATGATTCAAGCGCACAAGCTCACGGAATCCGACTTTCGAGGGCAGGCGTTCGCCGACCACCCCTGCGATCTCAAGGGGTGCAACGACCTACTGTCCATCACGCAGCCGGCCATCATCGAGGCGATTCATCGCCAGTATCTGGAAGCCGGGGCCGATATCATCGAGACCAACACGTTCAATTCCACGTTGGTCTCGATGGCGGATTATCAGCTGGAATCACTGGCCTATGACCTGAACCTCGCCGGCGCGAGAACAGCACGCAAAGCCGTTAAGGGTGTGATGGCGGAGGATCCGAGCCGTCCGCGCTTCGTGGCCGGGGCGATCGGTCCGACGAATCGCACGGCGTCAATGCCGTCTGATATCCACAACCCTGCCGCCCGCGCCATTACCTTTGATCAGTTGGTCGCAGCCTATACCGAGCAGGTCCGCGGGCTGCTGGACGGCGGAGTGGATCTGCTGTTGGTCGAGACGGTCTTCGACACGCTGAACTGTAAGGCCGCGCTGTTTGCTATCGATCAGTATTTCGAGGAGGTCGGGCGACGCGTGCCGGTTATGGTGTCAGTGACCATTGCGGATCGCAGCGGGCGCACCCTCTCCGGACAAACAGTGGAAGCCTTTTGGAATTCCATAGCCCACATGCCGCTCTTGAGTGCAGGGATCAACTGCGCGTTCGGGGCAAAGCAGATGCGCCCGTACCTTGAGGAGCTCGCTCAGATTGTTCCGGTGTTTCTCAGTTGCTATCCCAACGCCGGCTTACCCAACGCGTTCGGCGGCTTCGATGAAACACCGGCGATCATGGCTGCCGATCTCAGCGACTTTGCGAAGAACGGCTGGCTGAACATCGTCGGTGGCTGCTGCGGAAGCACCCCGGCTCATATTGAGGCGATTGCGGCGGCAGTGCAGGAGTTTCAACCGCGCGTTCCCCCTCACCCTCAGCCGTATACCCGATTAAGCGGTCTGGAACCATTGACGACCCGTCCCGACGTAGGTTTCGTCAATATCGGGGAACGGACCAATATCGCCGGATCCGCGGCGTTTGCCAAGCTCATTCGGAGCGGCGAGTATGAGGCTGCCGTCTCCATTGCGCGGCAGCAGGTCCAGGGCGGCGCCCAGCTTATCGATGTCAACATGGATGAAGGCATGCTTGACGCGAAAGCGGCGATGGTCACGTTCCTGAACCTGGTTGCCTGCGAACCTGACATCGCTCGAGTTCCCATCGTGATCGATAGCTCCGACTGGTCCGTGATTGAGGCGGGGCTGAAGTGCGTACAGGGTAAGCCGGTGGTCAACTCCATCAGCCTCAAAGAAGGCGAAGAGACGTTTATCCGGCGAGCCGGACTCATCAAACGGTATGGGGCTGCGGTCGTGGTCATGACGTTTGATGAACGTGGTCAGGCCGATACATTGGAGCGCAAGATCGAGATCTGTGCCCGCGCGTACCGGATCCTGACCGGTACGGTCGGGTTGCCGCCGCAGGACATTATCTTCGATCCGAACATTCTGACGGTGGCGACCGGGCTCGAGGAGCACAACCGCTATGCGGTCGATTTCATCGAGGCGACCCGCTGGATCAAGGCTCACCTGCCTTACTGCAAGGTCAGCGGCGGGGTCAGTAATGTGTCGTTCTCGTTTCGTGGGAACAATCCGGTCCGGGAGGCGATGCACTCGGCATTCCTGTACCATGCTATCCAGGCCGGCCTGGATATGGGGATCGTCAATGCCGGGCAACTGACGGTCTACGAGGAGATTCCCAAGGATCTGCTCGAGCTGGTTGAGGACGTGCTGCTGGACCGCCGGCCCGATGCGACCGACCGATTGGTGGAATTTGCAAGGAGTGTGAAAGCGCAGGGCCGAGCGGCCGTGAAAGACGAAGTCTGGCGACAGGGAACGGTCGAGGAGCGGCTTACGCATGCGTTGGTGAAGGGGACTACAGACTATATCGATTCGGATGTGGAAGAAGCGCGGCAGAAGTACAACAGGCCGCTTCAGGTCATTGAGGGTCCGTTAATGGCCGGCATGAACCTCGTCGGCGAGCTCTTCGGCTCCGGGAAAATGTTCTTGCCGCAGGTGGTCAAGACCGCGCGTGTCATGAAGAAGGCGGTGGCCTATCTCCTCCCCTTTATTGAAGCCGAGCGCCTAACATCCGACCGTACGCATAAGCAGCGGAAAATCCTTCTGGCGACCGTAAAGGGAGATGTGCACGACATCGGCAAGAACATTGTCGGGGTTGTGCTCGGATGTAATGACTATGAGGTCATCGACCTGGGGGTGATGGCGCCGTGCGACACGATCCTGAAGACCGCCCGGGAACAGCAGGTAGATATAATCGGTCTGAGCGGCCTGATCACGCCGTCGCTCAACGAAATGATGCACGTGGCGCGGGAGATGATGCGGGAAGGGCTGCAGATCCCGCTCCTGATCGGCGGCGCGA
This sequence comes from Candidatus Methylomirabilota bacterium, assembly GCA_028869615.1. Lineage (GTDB taxonomy): Bacteria > Methylomirabilota > Methylomirabilia > Methylomirabilales > Methylomirabilaceae > Methylomirabilis. Next base: position 6,716 of record JAGWRQ010000015.1, read on the forward strand.
CCACCAGCCGAATCCACACGGCCGTGAAAATCGCCCCACTCTACGACCAGCCGGTGATCCACGTTGCGGATGCCTCCCGGGCTGTGGTGGTCGTCGGGAATCTCTCAAGTCAGGAACAGCGGGCGGCGTTTGTCGAAAGCAATCGACTGGACCAGGAGCGGGTGAGGCACGCGTACGAGGACCGTGAGCCGAGCGCGCTTCTGACGCTTACCCAGGCGCGTAGCCGGAAGCTCCCTCTTGATTGGAGGGCGGCGGACATCCCCACGCCATCCTTCACCGGCATCCGCGTGCTGGACGAGTTTCCGCTCGACCAGATCGTGCCCTATATCGATTGGTCCCCATTCTTCCATGCATGGGAGATGCGGGGCCGGTACCCTGAGGTGTTGCAGAATCCCAAGGCCAGGGAGCTGTTCGAGGATGGCCGGCATTTGCTGGAGCAGATCGTCAGTGAGCGTCGGCTCATCGCCCGAGCGGTCTATGGATTCTTCCCGGCCAACAGTGTGGACGACGACATCGAACTCTATACGGATAACTCGAGGTCGCAGGTGCTGGCGACCTTTTACACTCTCCGCCAGCAATTGCACAAGGCTGAAGGGCAGTTCAATCTGGCGCTGGCCGATTTTATCGCGCCCAGATCAACCGGACTTCCGGACTATCTCGGCGCATTTGCCGTGACGACCGGCCATGGTCTCGATGCCCTCTGCAAGCGATATGAAGCCTCCGATGACGACTATTCCGCTATTCTGGTCAAAGCGTTGGCCGATCGTCTGGCGGAGGCCTTCGCGGAATGCCTGCATCGTCGAGTTCGAGCGGAGTGGGGGTATGGAGTCGGAGAACAGCTTACCAATGAGGATCTGATCCGAGAGCGGTATCGTGGGATCCGTCCTGCTCACGGCTATCCGGCCGGTCCGGATCACTCTGAGAAACGCACGCTCTTCGATCTGTTACAGGCGGAGCGTAACGCCGGCATCCACCTGACGGACACTTGTGTGATGGTTCCGGCCAGCTCGGTGAGCGGGCTCTACTTTTCCCACCCCGAAGCGACCTACTTCGCGGTCGGAAAGATCGCACGGGACCAAGTGTCGGACTACGCCCGGCGCAAGCGGATGGACGTGCGGACGGTGGAGCGGTGGCTTGCACCCAACCTGAATTATGATCCGGATTCCACTCGCCAGTAAAAACGAATGGGCAGGAAGGAGACCTTCCTGCCCACTTCATCTCTCGCGAGGATGTAGAGAGGCGTCCTTACTTTACGGCTTTGAGATGCGTGAGCGCCCCCTCAGCGGCCTTGGTGGCGATATCGGCTTTGCCGTCTTTGGCCTGCTTAGTGGCATCCTGTAATCCCTTGATGGCTGCAGCCGTATGGGTATTGGCCTTCTCCTTCTGGGCTGCCTCGGCGTGCTTTAAAGCCGTTTCAGCGTGCTCGATCAGCATATCCCCATGCTTCGCTTTGCCGTGGTCGATGGCTGCCTGGGTGTGCTCGATCGCCTCGGCCAGATGGGTCTTTTCAGCCCAGGATACGCCTCTGCCTACGAAGGTGATCATCCCAAGGACCAGTACTGCTACTGCAAGCCTCCGCCTCATCTTTCCTTCCTCCTCGTGATAGGTTGTCCACTTTTCCCTGTGACGCGCGCGTGCCGTCTCTCGAAGCTCCTGACACCATCATGGTGCAGAAGCAGGGCACTCTACCATAGAGATTTTTCAAGTGTCAAGGTGGGGGCTTCCTACACCCAACGGTAAATGGTCCAACGGCTGACGTTCAGTAGCATCGCCGCATCTGAGCGCACAGCCATAAAAAAGGCAATGGGCAGGAAGGAGACCTTCCTGCCCACTTCATCTCTCTCGATTGGGTAGAGAGGTGTCCTTACTTTACGGCTTTTAGGTGCGTGAGCGCCTCTTTAGCGGCTTTGGTAGCGGTATCGGCGTGCTTCGCTTCGACGTCGACAAGCGCTGCGTTCAGTTCCTTGAGGGCCGCGTCCAAATGAGGATTGGCCTTCTCCTTCTTCGAGGCCTCGGCGTGCTGTCGGGCCTCTGTAAGGTGCACGTTCAAACTCGCTTCATACTTCGGTTTGCCTTGCTCCTTGAGGGCTGCCTCAATGTGCTCGATCGCCTGGGCCAGATGGCTCCCTTTAGTGAAGGTTGGGCTGCTTACCTGAGCCAGAGCGCTCTTTTCAGCCCAGAATACGCCCCTGCCGACGAAGGTGATCATCCCAAGGACTAGGACCGCTACTGCAAGCTTCCGCCTCATCTTTCCTTCCTCCTCGTGATAGGTTGACCTAGGTTCCCGCGCACTGGTGTTGGATGCCTCCGCTACGCTTGATGGCTTTACGTGAAAGGTGCTTCTGGTAGCAAACGTCAAAGTTTAACAAGCTTATTCCATCCTGTCCAGGAAAAACGCTTCGCAGGCCCTATAACCGCTCTCGGGGCCACTGCAGTGTCGGGCGGAGCCACTCCACTGTCAATACTCACCTACCTGTGCGTTGATGGTGGCATTGCCATCGGCATGTCGTGCGCCGGCGGCTGGCCGCTATGATGCTCAAGGGACTTGAGATGTTCGAGGTGACGCACATGGCGGGCCGGCATCAGTTGGGTGAGTAGGGCAGAACAGGCCAGCGTGACCATCACTATGATCCACTCCAATCGAACAAACCGAGAGAACCGGTATCGAATCCGCCGGTCGTCTCCAGTCTCGTTGGCTACTTCTAAACTACCGCTTACGCGCCGGCTCGTCCTGAAGACCGGTTGGCCGTGCGTGGTCACGCGCGGTGCCAACCGGGTGAGAAAGTAGAACCGGTTGATCGCCGCGATCATCAAGGCGCCGCCCACGAGCCCGAGCTTGATCAGGAGAGTCCAGCCGTACGCAGCGTCGATGAGAGCCGAGAAGGAGCCCACCTGCAACCAGGCGCTGTAGAGCCCTGTCAGCAAAAAGACCGCCACACAGGCGGCTGCTATCCTGGAGAAAAGCCTGGCGATTGATGAGAGCGCGCGCACCATCTCCTCCATGCCTGGCGTTGCCAGGGAACGCTTGAGCACGAACCCGAAGGTGAACAGCCCGCCCATCCAGATCGAGATAGCGATGAGGTGGAACCAGTCGACCAGTACCGGAACTGTCACATCACCCCAGGCAGCCGAGTGGCCTGAGAGGGTTGTGGTGAGGGCCACGAAGCAGGCGCCAAAGAAGGAGCCCCACGCGAACTGCGGGCTGGCCGTCGCCCCTAGTAGACGGAGCCACCACGTCATGCTCGATAGCCCCACGCGGGGGATCTCGGCGATCCAGGCAAACCGGGAGGGCGTGGCCGCCCCCTGCAGCCGGAGCCACCAGGCCACACCCAGCAGCCCCAGCAGGAGGATCCTGGCGATCCACACCGTCCCGAAATGGGTGTGCCGAAGGACCATCGGAAGCGCGATGCCCAATGTGGCCATGGTCCCGCCGCTCATCGTCAGGGTTCTGAGGATCAGATCGGCAACGCTCGTGAGCGCCACGATCAGGATCGAGCCTGCCTGAACCCGGCGAAGCAGTCGCTCAAGGTTTTGGTACACCTCACGTGATAACAGGCCTGGTGGAAGAATCAGGCACACAAAGGCGAAGCTACCGACCAACATTGTGAGGCTTACAAACTCCAGGTAGCGGATGACGATCGGCAGGAGGGTCTGCAGGTCGATCATGGCTTCGACCCGATGGTGAACGGGTAGTCGCCCTCGGTGCGGTGCGTGTCGATAGAGATAACATTCCAGAACACCCGATATTTTCCGGGTGGAAGTAATGGGAGGCTCACCTCCAGGACCGTGTGGTCTGCTGGATTCACACGTCCGTCCTGTTTATCCACCTGCTGTCCGTTCGTATCAACTACCTTGATGGTGCTGAAGAACGGCTCAATGGGTACGTCGAACCAGATCCTGACCTGAGCAGGCGATTTGTCCACTGTCCACCCGACTCGCGGGTCTGAGTGGTCGGGGAAGGAGTGGCTCCAGGCCGATGTGGCCATCAGGAGCAGCCCTGCTGCGAGAGCAGCAGGGCTGCTCCAGCGCCCCGGCAACCGGTTATCGTGGCAGCGTTTGGGGGCCCAAGACGCCATGGAACGGTGTCCAGGTAAAAATGTCAGGAGCGATATCGTCGAGGAAGATGTGGAGCATCACTAGGGCTCCCGTATGGCGCCCGACCGTATCGTTGAGGGGTATTTGCGCCGAGGCTGCGAGCTCGAAGTACTTCCCGGCCCAGACCAGCCCGGGGTTGGCAAAGGCGGTGTGTGTTCCATTGTTAGGCCCGCTGATCTTGGTTTCTCCATTGAACTCCACGACGGGGAACAGGCGGTTGAACGGCCATGAAAGTCCCACGTCCTTTACAAACGACTGGAGATACGGGATGCTGTACATCACGGCAACTCCCCAGGTGAAGGCATGCTGGGCGTCATCTTCCCGCTCATTGCGGTTGGCGCGCAGGTCGAAGCCGAGCGACGTGGTGACCGCAACCGGCTTGATCCAGTCGGCCCAGTCCGGGAGATCGCCGAACCCTTTGCCGATCTGAAGGGCCGGGCTGACGGTTGTTCCAGAGAGTCTGCCGACTCGCCTCTGCCCGACGCCGCCAGGCGAAACCTTCACAGCAGCGGTGGCTGCCACCTCATGAAGAGCATTCCGAATGAACTGATAGCGCAGGCCGAACTCCGGATTATCGAAGCCAGAGGTAGCACCCTCCTCTTCCGCAGCGTCGCCACGAGGTCTAATAATGTGATACGAGCCGCCGAGTGTAATCCCCAGATCTGGGGTCAATCGTTTTGAGATCTCTGCGTCGAAATCAGTTGTGAGCGCCTCCGGCTCTCTGCGGTGGCCAGCCGTAATGGCGGCCTCGTCAGAGACGAACGAGTCCTCGACAACGATCGTAGAGGGGAACCACCGCTTGCCCACCACGCCGTGGGCCCAACCGGCGGTGGGTAACGCCACCACAACGGCAATGCCCAACACCAACGAACACACACTACGCCAACTGGTCGCTCGGTGCATGATCCTTCCTCCCGAACGCGAATCTCGCGCTGATAGAGAAAAGCTGATTACATATGACGCTACCGGAATCCTGATCGGCCGCCGATGATCGAGTCGAGAAGAATAATGCTGTAAAGATCCGCCGGCTCGGTGGCCTCGGGCAACTCCTGGAAATTCTGCCGGACGCAGGTTCGCTGAGCGTCAGAAACGTCGATTGAGGCGAGTCACGCGAGGGAAAACAGGGGTGGGGACCGACCAGTACGCTTAATGATCCGGAACTGGGAAGAGCGCGGTAGAAGCGGTGCCGGGATGAATAGAGCAACCGCAACTACAGGCAGAATCAATCTGGCTGATGGCGCATGAGGCGCAACGGTCTTGTGAACCCAGATGCAGATCGAAGCGAGATGACTATTGGCCTGACCTTGTAGGTGCCCATTATGAGGCTGGACGAGGCAGTGAGTGAGGAAGGCGTTGAGTAGGAGGTAAAAGCCAAAAGACGCAGCCGCAAAAGATTTGAGGCGCAGGCGAATCATGGACTCTTCATACCTTCTTTGTATTGAAACAACGCCAACCTACTTCCTTTACCGGCTTAGTTATACTCCTTTTCTAAGGGTAGGCTATCGAAGCCCGATTCCTGCTGTCAAGGGAAAAGCGAAACGCCGTTTTCTGCGAGAGCGAAAATTGATCCCAACCTTGATGCACTACCGGTGTTCCGGCGATCGCGTGGGGTCAGGCGGAGTCTGCGGCGTCGCGTTCAAACCAGCGATAGAGGCTCGGGAGCACGAAGAGCGTCAGCAGTGTGGAGGTGACGAGGCCGCCGATGACGACGGTGGCCAGCGGGCGCTGGACCTCGGCGCCCACGCCATGGGAGAGCGCCATCGGGATGAATCCGAGACCGGCGACTAACGCCGTCATCAAGACCGGCCGTAGACGGATCTCGGCGGCCTTCAACGCGGCATCACGCGCCGAGAACCCTTCCTCGCGAAGGTGCAAGATATAGCTCATCAGGACCACGCCATTCAGGACAGCCACCCCGAACAGCGCAATGAAGCCCACCCCAGCCGAAATACTGAACGGCAATCCGCGCAAGGCCAAAGCGAGAACCCCACCGGTCACCGCCAGCGGGACGTTCAGAAAGATCAGCAGCGCGGGTCGGACCGCATTGAAGGTGGTGTACAGCAGGACAAAGATCAGGAACAGCGAAAGCGGAACGACGATGGCGAGGCGACGGGTTGCCCGCATCAGGTTTTCAAACTGCCCACCCCACTTCAGATGGTAGCCAGGCGGCAGCGTGAGTTCCTGGGCAATGCGGTTCTGCGCCTCGCGCACAAACGAACTCAAGTCGCGGCCTCTGACATTCGCCTCCACCACGATCCGTCGGCTGATATCTTCACGGCTCACCTGGGCCGGACCCTCTTCGAGGCTGACAGAGGCCAGTTGGGCAAGCGGGATGAGAGCGCCATTCGGTGCCGCGACCGGTAGATCCTGGAACGAGGCGAGATTGGTAGGGGTGCTGCCGACCGCTCGGACGACCAGAGGAAACCGTCGCTGCCCTTCAAAGACCGTTCCCACCACTCTCCCGGCGCCGGCGGCCTCCACAGCGGCCAGGACATCTGCGGCATTGATCCCGTACCTGGCGATCTGCCGGCGATTGACTTGAATCCGAAGGACAGGGAGCCCGGCGACCTGCTCGACGCGCACGTCCTGGCCGCCAGGGATCTGACGCAGGATCCGGGCCGCTTTCTCTCCCATTCCCTTCAGCGCTAGCAGGTCTTCCCCGAAGATCTTCACCGCCACGTCAGATCGGACACCCGCGATCATCTCGTTGAACCGCATCTCGATCGGCTGGGTAAAGCTCATGCTCACTCCGGGAACCTCTGATGATAGGGCGGTTGCGAACTTGGCGATCAGCCCTTCCTTCGTCCTGGCTGTTGTCCACTGAGCCCGTGGCCGGAGGCTGACGAGGATGTCGGAGAGGTTCCAGCCCTGAACGTCGGTGGCTACCTCTCCGGTTCCGGTTCGAGACACCACCTGCATAACTTCTGGGAAGCGAAGGAGGGTGCGCTCGATCTCCAATGAATCCTTAATCGATTGGTCGAGCGCAACGCTCGGCAGACGCCATGCCTGGATGGCGATGTCGCCCTCATCGAGTTGCGGGATAAACTCTCCGCCGAGGAACGGCACAAGCATGAGGCTCAAGACGAAGGCCGATGCCGCAACGAAGCCTGTCGCTTTCGGATGGTGGACGCACCAAGCGAGCTTGGGAAGGTAGAGCGCCTTGACCCGACGGATAAGCCATGTCTCACCCTCGGCGATCGGCCCTTGCAGGAATAGGGAGGCGAGAACCGGCATAAGGGTAAACGATAAGATCAGCGATCCGACGAGGGCGAAGATGACCGTGAACGCCATCGGCCGAAACATCTTCCCCTCGACACCCTGCAAGGTGAGGATCGGGAGGTACACAATGATGATGATGCTGACGGCGAAAAAGATCGGCCGCAGGACCTCCCTTCCAGCCCGGAGGATGACGATGGGACGCTCCTCTCGCCGCACCCGCCGCTCTTCCGCCAGATGCCGGACGATATTTTCAATCATCACCACCGCGCCATCCACGATCAAGCCGAAGTCGATTGCGCCCAAGCTCATCAGGTTGCCGGAAATCCCTGTCTGGATCATCCCTGTGAAGGCGACCAGCATGGACAGCGGAATGGCCGACGCCACGATCAGGCCGCCTCGGAGGTTGCCGAGCAGCAGGAGCAGGACCGCGATGACCAGCAGGGCCCCCTCAAGCAGATTGGTCGTAACCGTCCGGATGACCCTGTTCACGAGGTCCGATCGGTCATAGTATGGCTCAATGGAGACCCCTGGCGGCAGGCTTGGTTTCATCCGTTCCACCTCTTCTTTGATCCGATCAGCCACGACGCGGCCGTTGCCGCCGCGAAGCATCAGAGCCAAGGCGGTCACTGCCTCCCCCTCGCCGTTTCTGGTCGCAGCGCCGATCCGCGGCTGGGCGTCGATCCTGACCTGGCCGAGCTGAGCGATGGTGATGGGCGTCCCTCCAGATCCCACACCCACCATGATGCGGGACAGGTCCTCCTGATTTTCGACCAACCCCTCCCCCCGGATCAGGTACGCCTCGCCGCTGTGCTCGATGTAGCCGCCGCCGGCGATGGTATTGTTCTTTTCGAGCGCCTCAAAGACCTGACCGATGGAGATCCGGTAGGAGACGAGTCGCTGACGATCGACCAGCACGTGATACTGCTTCGCGAACCCACCTGTCGGCGAGACCTCCGTGACTCCCGGTACTCCTCGCAGTCGGTAGGCGATCTGCCAGTCGAGGATCTCCCTAAGCTGCATGGGGGTGTAGCCGTCGCCTTTTACAACAAACTGGTACACTTCGCCCAACCCCGTGGTCACCGGCAAGAGTTCCGGAACGCCGAAGCCCGGCGGGATCTGCTCCTTTGCCGCAGCCAGCCGTTCCGCCACCAGTTGCCGGGCGAAGTAGACATTGACGTGATCTTTGAACACCACGGTTACCGACGACATGCCGAATCGACTGATGGAGCGAATCTCCTGTAGGTCTTGCAGTCCGCTCATAGCCGCCTCAATCGGAAAGGTGATGACCCGCTCCACCTCCACTGGTCCCATCGGCGGTGTCCGGGTGAAGATCTGCACCTGGACAGTGGTGATGTCAGGAACGGCGTCAATCGGGAGGTCCCGCAACGCCGCGATCCCGCCGATTACGAGGAGCGCCGTAAGAATCAGGATAAGAAACCGGTTCTCCAAGGACAGCGTAAGAATGCGTTCAAGCATAACGCGCCTTCTCGTGGTTAGTCTGTCTCACCGATCTGTCCCTTCAGTAACTCAGATTTCAGCGAGAAGCTGCCCGTGGTTACGAGATCTTCATCCCCCCTGAGACCTTCGGTGACCTCAACGAACTCCCCTGATGTAAATCCAAGCTTCACCTTCCGCCGCGCAAACGTCACAGCGTCGAGTTTGATGAACACAGACGGCTCCCCATCGACTCGCTGGATCGCCGATGAGGGGATGGCGAGAACCCTGACCGCGCCAGTTCCAGGCTGGACCCGAAGCCTCACGGTCGCAAACATCCCGGGCTTGAGTTTCCGCTGGGGGTTCGGGATCTCCACTCGCGCCTTGGCTGTCCGCGTCTGGGGATCAAGAATATCGGCGACATACATAATCGTGCCACGGAAGGTCTCACTCGGATAGGTCTCCACGGTGATTTCGACGGGCGCCCCGCGACGGACTTGAGCGAGGTCTTTCTCGTAGATATCGACCAGCGTCCAGACTCTGGACAAGTCGGCGATAGACACGAGCGCCTTCTCAGGCCCGATCACCTCGCCGGGCGCCCCTTCCTGCTTGGTGATCACGCCACTGATCGGCGCCCTGACGATGGTGTACGAGGCCTCCCGACGGTGCGACTTTTCGTGGTTGATCGACAGCGCGTTGATCTGCTCGTCGGTCATTCCGAAGCGGAACAGCTTCTCCTTCACCCGCGCGATCCGCGCATGCCGGTTCTCGACCGCCGCCTCAGCGACTCGGTACTCCGCCTGCCGGACCTGGAACTCTTTTTTGGCGATGGCTTCTTTTTCCAGGAGCAATTGGGCGCGGTCCAACGACTTCCGCAAATAATCCAATTGGGCATGGTCTTTCTGAAGATCGGCCAACTCCGCCATATAGTCCCCAACGGCTTCCCCCAGTTCGATGTTGTCGTATTCGAAGAGCGGGGCGCCCTGGTTCACTGAATCGCCGACCTGCACATGGACTCGGACCATACGCCCCTTGGCGATCGGTGCGATGTGGCTCACGCGTGCAGGATCCGGCGCGATTGCGGCTGTCGCCTCAATAAGCCGGACCGGCGTAATACGCTGGGGCTTGGCGGTAGTAAATCCGAATCTGGTCTGAGTCTCGGTCGAGACCGTGATCTTGTCACTTCTCTGCTTAGCCTTGGGCTCAACCTTTTGTTGTTCGTCGGGGGTTCGGCTGCAGGCCGTCAGCGCCAGAGCTGCCGCAATAACCACCATCGATAAGAAGGCAATACGACGTGCGAGCATAACGAACGGTTGTCCAATCATCGTGTGCCCCTAACGGCCGACAGCCGCCTCAACTTGAAATCTGGCAATGCTCAGTTCGTACAGGGAGCGGTTGTAGAGCCGCTGGACCTCTCGAAAGGCCCGCTGTGCGTCCAGAAATGCCGTCAGATCGATGGCTCCCAGTTTGTGCGCGGCCTCGGCGATCTCTCGCGATTCGCGGGCTTTGGGCAGGTATTCGATTTCCAGTCCTTCGAGGCGTCGGCGTTCGCTCTCAAACCTGTTGAACGCCTGATCGAGTTCCAGGAGCGCCTGGGTCTCCAATCGCCTGAACTGGAACGATTCGCGCTCCCCTTCTGCCTGGGCTCGAACGATGCCCCCCTGGTTTCGATTGAAGAGGGGTAGGGGCGCCGCGACGCCGAATAAGACGCTGTCTTCGCTGAAGTTCCGCTTATAGCCCACGAAGGGGAACAGGTCTGGGAAGCGCCGCGCCTGTTCAAGTCCGATCTGTTCGCGAGCCCGGACGATCCGTTGGCGCTGGGCTTTGAGGTCCGGGCGGGTCTCCAGGGCTTCGGCATGCAACGGCGCCAGGCTGCCGATGGGTTCGCCCTTTGCGAGTTGCTCAGTGACATCGAATTCGAGCGTCGAGTCGGAAAGGCCGCATAGCGCCAGGAGCGCGGCCCTGGCCTGCTTGAGGTTCAGCTCCCCGACGACTACGTCGTCAAACACCCTGAAGCGCTCAACTTGCACACGTTTCAGTTCCGCCCCGGAGATCTCACCGAGACGGAACTGCTCCTCCTTGGAACGAATGATCCGGTCAAAGTCGGCCAGCAGGTCGCGGGCCACAGCGAGGTCGGCCTTGGCCAGTACGATCTGGAAATACGCCTGCTTGACCGCGAACCGGAGTAAACGAGCCGTATTGGCGACGTCGGCTTCGGTCGCGCGAAGATTCGCCCCCGCGACTGCCTTTCGCTGGGAGCGCTTGCCGGCTGTCTGAACCTCCTGGCTGATTTCAAAGAAGAACTCTTGTCGATCGATGAACGATCCTCCACGAAACCCTTCCGACCTGAGCTGAAGCTGTGGGTTGGGGAGCAGCGCGGCGGTGGTCGCGTCGCCATGCGCGATCTGTCTGGCGGTCGTCTCTGTCTGTAGGCCGGGGTTTTGCCTCTCCGCGATCTGCAAGGCATCGGTCAGCGAAAGCATTTGCGGAAATTCTTGGAGTTGGGCGCCAGCGGAAAGAGGTATGCCACACCAGATCAGGAGAGGGATCACAAAAGGACCAACGCGCTTGAGTTTCATCTGTCTACCATCCCCAAAGTAATGTGTTGACATACCGCAACGCCTTACGACTGACGTTGCTGGATGAAGGAAAATAGTGAACGCCTCTCACGACTTCGAGAAATACTCACGGTCGTGAGGACTGGAAGGAAGATTACGCCTGACGAGGCGGTGGGGAGGCTATATCGATCGTGAAGGAAAAAGGAGAGGGGTCAAGTTGATCGTTGCGTATTCTGACGGATTGTGGTGGCGTGAAGAGGCAGACAGGCGGATGATCAACCGGGCTGACCTCAAAATCGCAGTGCGGGATCGTTGGCGTTGTTGGGGCAGGCCGGCCATCAGGCATTCCTTGTGATTCAGGGACTCGGGAGAGCAGGCCGACTTGCCAGCCGGTAGTGGGCGATGAGAGCTCGAGGGTACTCAATAAAGAGTAGTCAT
>JAGWRQ010000016.1 GCA_028869615.1 Candidatus Methylomirabilota bacterium
CGCAGACAATGGTCCCAGACTGACAGCAGACAGTTGGCATCCGGCGGAAGGTACACGCGCACGATTGCGGCCTTCTTGTTTACCACGTGATCGATGAAGCCGGGGTCTTGATGGGTAAAGCCGTTATGAACTTGCTGCCAGACGTGGGAGGCGAGCAGGTAATTTAGCGATGCAATGTTCCGCCGCCACGGCAGCTCCGCGGTGACTTTCAGCCACTTGGCGTGCTGGTTAAACATCGAATCGACGATGTGAATAAATGCCTCGTAGCTATTGAACAGTCCGTGCCGACCTGTGAGCAGGTATCCCTCGAGCCAACCTTCACACTGATGCTCGCTCAGCATCTCCATGACCCGGCCATCTGACGCAAGATACTCATCGTTCTCTTTCTTCCGGGCTTCCCACTGCCGGTTGGTGACCTCAAACACGGCGTTCAACCGGTTGGAAAGTGTCTCGTCTGGACCGAAGATCCGGAAATTCCGTTGCTCCCGATTGAGCATGGCCACATCGCGCAGGAACTCTCCAAGCACGTGCGTGTCGGCGGCCTGCACTGATCCTGGTGACGGCACATTCACCGCGTAGCTCCGAAAGTCAGGCATAAGCAGGTCGCGAAGTAGCAGCCCGCCATTAGCGTGCGGATTGGCGCCCATCCGCCGGTTGCCCTTAGGCGCCAGCTCGGCCAATTCCGGCACGAGTCGGCCATCCTCATCGAACAGTTCTTCTGCCTTGTAGCTCTTCATCCAGCTTTCAAGCTGTTTGAGATGCTGGGGATGCTCGGAATCCAGCAGGAGCGGCACCTGGTGCGCTCGGAACGTGCCCTCAACTTGCAGACCATCGACGACTTTCGGTCCCGTCCAGCCCTTGGGTGAATTGAGGACGATCATCGGCCAGCGCGGTCGAGTGGCGTCATTGTTGTCTCGCGCATTGCTTTGAATGTGCCGGATCTCCGTAATGACCGTATCCAAAGCAGCGGCCATGAGTTGATGCATCTTATCCGGCTCATGACCTTCCACAAAGTAAGGCGTCCAGCCGCTGCCTCGTAGAAATTGCTCCAATTCCTCATGCGTGATGCGGGCCAGCACGGTTGGGTTGGCTATTTTATAGCCGTTGAGATGCAGGATAGGCAGCACGGCTCCATCGGTGATCGGATTGAGAAACTTGTTGGAGTGCCATGCCGTGGCTAACGGACCTGTTTCCGCTTCGCCGTCACCGATAACGCAGGCAACGACCAGTTCCGGATTGTCGAATACGGCCCCGAAGGCATGGCTGAGCGAATACCCTAACTCGCCCCCTTCGTGAATCGATCCCGGACACTCCGGTGAGACATGGCTGGGAATCCCTCCGGGAAAGGAGAACTGGGTGAACAGTTTTTTCAGTCCGGCATCATTTTGCGTGATGTGTGGGTATACTTCGCTGTAGGTGCCTTCAAGATACGTGTTGCCTACGAGCGCAGGGCCGCCGTGACCTGGACCGGAAATATAGATCATATCCAGGTCATACTTCTTGATGACCCGGTTCAGATGCACGTAGATGAAGTTCTGCCCCGGCGTCGTGCCCCAATGCCCGAGCAGCGTCGGCTTCACGTGCGACAGTTTCAACGGTTCCCGAAGCAAAGGATTGTCGTATAGGTAAATCTGGCCGACCGACAGATAGTTGGCGGCGCGCCAGTAGGCATCCATCTTGTGGAGCAGTTCCGGGGAAAGAGTGTTTGTCTTCACGGTTCAATGCTCCTTTTTCAGCCAAGGCCGAGGACGCGGCAAACCGTCTTGGCGATCATGCGTTCTTCGTCCGTGCGAACGACGCGGACCACAACCCGACTGGCCGCCATGGAAATCACGCCCTCATTCGCCGCATTTCGCTTTTCTTCGAGTGCGATTCCAAGAAATTCCAGCCCATCGCAAATCCGGGCACGGACCGTGGGCGCATTCTCTCCGATGCCACCAGCGAATACCAGCGTGTCCAGTCCGCCCAACGCCGCCGCGAAAGCGCCGATCCATTTCTTGACCTGGTAGCAAAACAGCGCGATCGCTTCAGCCGCCCGCACGTCCTGCGTTTCACGGTCGAGCAAGTCACGCATGTCGGAACTGGTCTCCGACATGCCGAGCAGCCCGGACTGGAAATTGACCATCTCATTGAACCGTTTTGCATCGAGACCCTCTGTGCGCGCCAGATACCAAACCAGCCCGGGATCGAGATCGCCGGAGCGGGTGCTCATCGGCACCCCGGCTGTCGGGGTAAAACCCATGCTGGTGTCCATGGATTTGCCGTTACGCACCGCTGCCAGACTCGCGCCATTGCCGAGGTGGGCGAGGATGACCCGGCCGTGTGCCGCTTCCGCTCCGGCCAGGCGGGCCAGCTCTCCCATGAGAAACGCATACGACAACCCGTGAAACCCGTACCGCCGCACGCCCTGCGCTTCGCAGCGGCGCGGGATCGGCAACAACTGCGCCACGCGTGGTAGATCATGGTGAAACGCCGTATCGAAACACGCCACTTGGGGCAGGTCAGGGAATCGGCGATGAAACGCCTCGGTCAACAGGATCTCCTCCGGCAGATGCTCAGGATCGAATGGACTGAGCCGGCGCAGTTCCTCAACCATTTCCGCGGTGATTCGTTGCGGCATGCTATACTTCGGCCCGCCATGCACCACGCGATGCCCCACCGCGGTCAATGCATCACGCCCGACGTGTTCCTCGATCCAATCTATCAGAGCGCCCACCGCCACCATGTGATCCGGTGCCGTCACCGGCCGCGAAACGTTGTCCGCCCGGTCCGGGCCTGTCACCCGCAAAGTGGCCTTCGGCAGTCCAATCCGCTCAATCCCGCCCTCCAAAATCCGCCGGAGCGAGTCACCGGCCTCGAACAGCGCGAACTTGATGCTCGCCGAGCCGCCATTGATCGTCAGGATGCGTGGGTTAGCTGGTTTCATGGATGACTCTTGCGTCATTCTGTAATCCGAACGACACCAGTTTCGCGCATGTGGACCTGTAATCCGTGTGAAGAATGCTTCGAATCCCCAAATCTTCCGCGATCTGGACGAACATTGGGGTATTTTCGATATAAACTACCTGCCGGGCCGACGCTTGGGCGATGTCCAGCGCAAGCCGAAAAATATCCGCGTCGGGCTTGCGAAGGTGGACGAAGCAGGACGAAATAAAGGAATCCACAAACCCGTCCAGCTTGAACTTTCGAATCCGATATGCATTCAGTTCACGTCCTTCGTTGCTGACCACGACGATCTTCAGCCCGTGCCAAACCTTGAGCTGAGCGACCAGCTTGATCATCTCAGGGTAAGGTGTCGATTGCGCGAACATGAAGCGTCGAAACTGAGCCCGGGTGAACGGTCGCTTTTGGTAGAAGACCACCCGATCTAAATATTCTTCCAGTGTGAGCTTTCCTTCCTCGTAGGTATCGAACGTTAGGTGATGCCGATCCTCCATCTCGGCCGACTCCAGCTTGAAGTTCGTCGCCGCCCGTTTGCGGGCGTGATGATCCCACCCGTTGGTGAGCAACACGCCGCCGACATCCAGAAACAGTGTCGTAATCTCTTGTGAGCGTTTCATCGGGGTCCTCGAGCTACCGTTGTTATGTCGGTTACGTTCCCAATTCCTGCAGCGTCCTCAGGAAGGTGATGACATCTTCCCGGCTTAACATGCCGACGACACGGTGATCCCGGGTGACAAGCAACTGGTTAACTCCATCGCGATCCATCGCCTGGAGGGCGGCCCACAGCTCGGCATCGGGATCGATACATTTTGACTGTTCCAAAGGAAGCATGACCTGAGCGGCACTCGTCGTCGCCCATTCGGAACGCGGCACTTCCTTAATCCGGTGCAGCGTCATCAAACCAACGGTATTGCCGTCGCGGTTGACGAGAAAGCAACGTCGCCCGCCACTGAGGATGTGTTCGTCCACCAATTGCTGTAGCGTCAGTTCTGCGGGAACGGCAGCGCATTGAGTGCTCATGGCCTGCGAGACTCTATGGCCCGCCAGCAGGCCTTGAAACATCACTCGCTGCACCTGGGCGGAGGCCGCGTTGTCAAGGAACCAGCCGATAAACGCGATCCATAGCCCTCCCCCAAAGTTGTCGCGAAACATCTGCCAGACACCAACGAAGATAAACAGAAAAGCAAAGAACCGGCCGGCATTCGCAGCGATGAGCGTTGCTCGGCGCATGTTTTTCGTCATCGCCCAGACGATAGCCCGGAACACGCGGCCTCCGTCGAGTGGGTAACCGGGGATCAGATTAAACAACACAACGGCCAAGTTGATATAGGCCAGATACTTAGCCAAACCGAAGAGGGGTTCCATGCCTGACACCATCGGCTGCACCGAGTAGAAGCAGAGCGCCAGAGCCAGGCTCACAAGGGGGCCCGCAATCGCAACAAGAAACTCGGCGATCGCGCTGGGTGGATCCGCTCCAATTTGAGCGACGCCTCCGAAGAGGAACAGCGTGATGCTGCGCACCGGAATGTTGTATCGCAGGGCCACCACAGAGTGCCCCAACTCATGGAGCAGCACGCTCACAAAGAGCATGATGGCCGTTACGGCGCCCATGAACCAATACAGCAGCGGTGGCCAGTTCTTGAACTCGGCGGGATAGTAATTTCCCGCCAGCATCCACGTAAGCAGCGCAACGATCACAAACCAGGAGTAATCCAAACCAATCGAAATCCCCAGAATCTTGCCTAACGGAATGTTGTGTCGGGTCATGCGCGTGTTCCCTGCTTGGTGCGCCTTCCGACCGATTCCATGGGGAGCGCCCAACTATGTCCTTGTTGGGCAAGCAGCCCTTGCCCGGCTTCTGGTCCCCAGGTACCGGCGGCGTAATTCGGGAAATCACCAGGCGGCGCAGCCGCCCACACATCGAGCACCGGCATCAACAACCGCCACGCTGCCTCGACTTGGTCGGCACGCATGAACAACGTGGCGTCGTTTTTCATCACGTCCCAGAGCAAGGTTTCATAAGCGTCGGGCGACCGCGCGGCGAACGTATCCTGATAGTTAAACTGCATCTCCACCGTCCGCAGGCTCATTCTTGGCCCCGGGTGCTTTGCCTGAAAGCGCAACACGATGCCTTCATCGGGGTGGATCGACATGACCAGGCGGGCCGGTTGCCAGTCGAGGGTGGCCTCAGGCGGAAACGCCTGATGCGGTACTGCGCGAAATTGGATGGCCACTTCCGACACCTGTCGTGTGAGGCGTTTTCCTGTGCGGAGATAAAATGGGACGTCCTGCCAGCGCCAGTTGTCGACGAACAACTTCAGCGCCACAAACGTCTCCGTTTGGGAATCGGGGGACACGTCGTCTTCTTCACGATACCCGCACACGCCCTTGCCGCCGATCCAACCTTTGCCGTACTGCCCGCGCACCACGTACTGATGGACCGCGTCATGATGAATCGGACGAACCGCGTGGAGCACATCCACTTTCTTGTTGCGAATCTCGTCGGCATCGAAGGACACCATCGGTTCCATTGCTACCAAACACAACAGTTGCATGAGGTGATTCTGCACCATGTCGCGTAGCGCGCCCGCCCGATCGTAATAGCCGCCGCGATGCACGACACCCACCTCTTCGGCGACGGTGATGGTCACGCAGTCCACGTAACGGCGGTTCCATATGGGCTCGAAGAGTGGATTGGCAAAGCGAAATGCCAGAATGTTTTGCACGGTCTCCTTGCCCAGATAATGGTCGATCCGGAAGATCTGGGATTCCACGAAGCTGTCTGCGAGGATGCCGTTCAACTTGCGGGCGGATTCCAGGTCATAGCCGATCGGTTTCTCGACCACAATCCGCGTCCATTCCCGGTCACGCGCCAACCCGGCCTTGCCGAGGCATTTCGGGATTTCGCCGAACATGCTCGGCGGTGTGGCCATGTAGAAGATGCGGTGGACCTTGGCGCCCCATTCCTTTTCCAACTTCGCGCATTGTTCACCCAGGATCGTATAAGTGTGAAGATTCTTGAAATCGCCCTGCTGGTAGCGGATATGCCCGGCAAACTCGCCCCATTCGCTGGGTTTCACCATTCCTTGGCGCGAGAACTTCTTGACGCCGTCGTGGAGACGATGGCGCAGCTTTTCGTCGCTCAAGTCAACGCGATCCACCACGATGACCGAAAACTCAGCGGGCATACTTCGGTCCTGGGAGAGGTCAAACAAGGCCGGCACAAGCTTTCGCCAGGTCAAGTCACCGGCTCCGCCAAAAATGACGAACACCGTCGGCTCGAGTTGGTCATTAGTGTTCATGATTCTCACTCCTTCTCCCATTCCGTGTGAAACGTGCCCTTGGCATCGATCCGCTCAGCAGTGCGATGTTCCTGTGTCGCGGTTGCGTACTTCTCATAGCCTTGGCTCCAATAAGATCAGCGCTGCCACAGGATGTGGACGGCTTCCAGAGGAACCGCAACGCCGGAGCAATGTGGTATCACTCGCGCCGTATAGTCCCCCACCGCGCGGCCCGCAGACACAACCGCAGTGTAAACGTAGTCGTCCGACGCGCCGGGCAGTTGGCGAACGCGCGTCATCTCCTGTCGGATCGGACTGCTGCCATTGATTCCTTCAGCATACAGCTCAACTCGCACAACGTTCGGATCGAGATCATTGAGATACACCTCTGCTTCAAAGATGTGCTGGGCCATATCTGTCTGTACCTTCACGTCGCCGAAGCTCAGAGTACCCCATTTTTCTTTTAGAGTATATTCCCAGTTGACTATCTTTCTGCCCACTATGCCTTTATCGGCAGCGCGCGTACGGTAGGCGGCTGCAGCCGGAAGATAATGTTTCTCGGTGTACTCGCGCACTACGCGGTTGGTGGAAAACAGCGGTGTCAACCGTGCCATGCTTTCCCGCATCCGCTTGACCCATGCGGTGGGAATACCACTCTCGTCTCGGGTATAAAACTCCGGGATCACCTCCCGCTCGATCAGATCGTAGAGCGCGTCGGCTTCGACAGCGTCCCAAGCGGGATCGTCGTCATGCTCCTGGCCGTCCCCCAACGCCCACCCCACTTCAGGGGTGTAGGCTTCCGCCCACCAGCCGTCCAATTCCGACAGATTGATGCCGCCATTAACGAGCACCTTCATGCCGCTCGTTCCGCAAGCCTCCCAGGGTCGGCGTGGGGTGTTGATCCAGACGTCCACCCCTTGCACCAGGTGCTCCGTTAACAACATGTCGTAGTCGCTCAGGAAGACGATGTGGGGTCTGGCCTCTGGCTGGCGGATGAAATTTATCCATTCATGGATCAAGGCCTGCCCAGCTAGGTCGTCCGGATGGGCCTTGCCGGCGATGATGAGTTGCATCGGTCGCTCTGGATTAGTTAACAGACGAAGCAGTCGCTCCGGGTCGTGCAGCAGCAGATTCGGTCTCTTGTAGGTCGTGAAGCGCCGCGCAAAGCCCAGCGTCAAGACGCGGGGATCAAATAGATGTTTCGCCCCGTCAACCGCCTCGGACGACGCGCCGGAGGCGGTCAGTTGCTGGGACAATCGCTCGCGAGCATATTCTATGAGAGACTGGCTGGCGGCGGTGCGACATTGCCAGAGCCTGGAATCGGAGACACGACGAATGTCCTGATCCAGGGTTTCCGTTGTCCCCAGCCAGCGGTCTTTTCCACAGCTCTTCGTCCAAAGATCGTCGGCTGCCGCCGAGTCCCAACTCGGCATGTGAACTCCGTTGGTCACGTGTCCAACCGGCACGTCGTCTTGCGGCCAGTGCGGAAAGAGAGGCTCAAAGAGGAGCCGGCTCACCTTCCCATGCAATCGACTCACGCCATTGACCGCCCCGCTCCCGCGGATCGCCAGATAGGCCATGTTGAAACTTTCCGACGAGTCGTCCGGGTTCTGCCGGCCCAGGGCCAGCAAATCGTGGAGTGTGATGCCGAGCTTCTGCTCGGCGTAGCCACCGAGGTATTGCTCGATGAGGGCCGGAGCGAAACGATCAAAGCCGGCGGCTACTGCCGTGTGAGTGGTGAAGAGGTTTCCCGCTCGCGTGACGGCCAGTGCCACTTCGAAGGGCTGCCCCGTCGCTTTCATGAAGCTCAGAGCACGTTCCAACACGGCGAAGGCTGCATGCCCTTCATTCAGGTGACAGACTTCCGGCTGGATGCCGAGCGCGACGAGCAGCCGCCATCCGCCGATCCCGAGGAGCAGTTCTTGCTTGAGGCGCAGTTCCGGCCCGCCTCCATAAAGTTCGCTTGTGATCCCTCGGTGAGCAGGAAAGTTCGCCGCGTCATTGCTGTCCAGCAGGTAGAGTTTTACTCTGCCGACCTGGACCTGCCAGGCGCGCAGCCAGACCGAGTAACCGGGTAAAGCGATCTCCAACCGTAACCACTCCCCGTTCGGGTGGCGTAACGGCGTGATCGGCAGTTGTCCGGGATCGTTATATGGAAAGAGGGCTTGTTGCGCGCCGTCCTCGTCGATGACCTGCCGAAAATAGCCTTGCTGGTAGAGCAGTCCCACGCCGATCACCGGTACGCCCAGATCGCTGGCGGATTTGAGCTGATCGCCAGCCACATTGCCAAGCCCGCCCGAATAGATAGGGAGCGCTTCGCTCAACATGAATTCCATGCTGAAATACGCGACACAGGTCAGGGGAGACTGCGGATGCTTCTCCTGAAACCACGCGGGCGCCTCGACCACTTGCCGCTTAGCTTGCACAAGTTCATCGACGCTTTTGCGGAAAACAGGATCGGCCAGCACGCGCTCGAGCTGATCCCGCGAGACCGTCTGCAAGACAACCCAGGGGTTATGCGTGAGGTCCCAAAGTGCGGGATCAAGCTGGCGCCACACTTCGTCGGCGGCATGGTTCCACGACCAGCGCATATCCAAGGCCAGCTCGGCAAGGGAATCGAACCCCTCGACTTCCATAGGGAGAAGGCTGTAGATTGGGTGGCTGGCACGGGTTTGTTTGCCCATAGAATCTCCTTTAATTGTGTCTCGGATAGAATCCCACACTGCTGCGGGGACGCTGCCAAAGCGTCGATGGTTTGGCGGGTCTTCCTGTAAGAGGGCTTACTTTTTGGGCCTTATCTTTTGAGCTGTGCATTCGAATGATACCGCCTCTCGCTCTTAAGGACGAAACGGCCCCTTAAGGCACTTTCGCCTAAGGGGCCGCAGAGACTTGCTCATCACGCTAGACGCTGGCGTTATTCGCCTGCGTCTCTTTGCTGACCGTTACCTGTTCCGCTTTCATTGCATCACAATACTCCAGGGGTTCTCGCTCTCTGAAAGCGAGACCTTCTGCCTGAGCCTTTGTGAACTCACTTCACGCAGCTTGTTCGTGCGTGCTTGTGCAGATCTCCTGCACCTGAGCGCCGGTTATCCGAAGGAAGTCTTTGGACGCGATTCGAATCACCTCATGGTGGCTTCCCGCTGGGAAGGCGATCGTCGTTTCCTTCGTCAAGTGTTGATCGCAGTACACCGGGACCCCGTAGAGGTTGCCGAAGGCAGGCATGGCCCCCGGCTCGCAGCCGGTAAATATCTTCGCGAAATCGGCCTCCGGGTCCAGACTCGTCGTACTGTCGTTCACAACTTGCCGCATCCGAACGACGTCCAAACGGCACTTGGCCGGCAGGACCGCCATCATCAGGCCTTGCCGCCCTTTCAGAATGACTACCTTGGCGAAGGCCCGACCGGGGATGTGGGTGGCACCGGCCACCTCCTGAGCCGTATACGCCTCCCTGTGGGGAATGATCTCGTACCGTACCTGCTGCTGATCCAACCACTCGCGCACCCGTGCTGGAATTGTCATGATCGCACCTCCTGCCCGCAGGCGACAGCCTCTTTGCCGAGGCCTCTGCGTGCCTTTAAGACGGCCTTGCACCCGACTCGACCTTGGCTGATAGCGACAGGTTATTCAATGAGATAGTTGGCCCGTTCACTCCTGGATTACCCTTGCGTTCTCGCTGACGCTCTCTTAATCGGGATCTTCTTGACGACAGGCGCTTTCCCTTTGGGAAGCACAACCGTCAGCATACCCTCTTTCATCTCTGCCTGAGCCTTCTCCGGAATGACGGTACTCGGTAAAGCCATTGACCGGTAGAGCTCCCCGCGATGAAACTCGCAGAAGTGGCAGGTCCCCTCTTCCTTCCTGTCTTCGTGTTGTGTAGCCGCTCGCACCGTCAGGTGGTTGGGTTCAACCAGAACCTTCACATCCTTAGCGGTGAGGCCGGCCAGGGCAAAGCTGGCTCGAAGCTCTCCGTCGGTCTCAATCAGCTCCGCGCAGGGCCGCCACAGAAGCTCCTTCTCAGCCTGCAACCAATACTCATCCTCGCGGCCGGCCTGCCAACCTTGATCTCTGAAAAGCTCATGGGCGCGCTCAGCCACCTGCCGCTCAATCTCCAGCAACTCACTGAGCAGTGAACCAACCTTCTTGACCGACTTGACCGGAACCTGCTGACCTGCCATCTCTCGCCTCCTAAGCTGCTAGGAGTGAGGAGTAAGTAGTGCTTCTCGCCCCTTACTCCTGACTCCTTTCCGTCGCTCAATCTCCAGCACCTTCGCCGTCATCTTCATGACGGCGTCCGGATTGAGCGAGATGCTGTCGATCCCCTCCTCCACCAGGAACTGCGCAAACTCCGGGTAGTCGCTTGGCGCCTGGCCGCAGATACCGATCTTTCTGCCCTGCGCCCGGGCGGTCGTGATCACCGATGCCACAAGCTTCTTGACGGCGAGGTTCCGCTCGTCGAAGATCGGGGCGACCAGCTCTGAATCCCTATCGACCCCCAGCGTCAACTGGGTCAGGTCGTTTGATCCGATAGAAAAGCCATCGAAGATCGCCGCAAACTCCTCGGCAAGCAGCACGTTACTGGGAATTTCGCACATCACGTACACCTCAAGACCGTTCCCCCCGCGTGTGAGACCGTGCCTGGCCATCTCCGCCAGAACCTTTTCGCCTTCCGCCACCGTTCGGACGAAGGGGATCATCAGCTTAACGTTGGTCAGGCCCATCTCCTCCCTGACCTTCCACATGGCGCGACATTCCAGGCCGAAACCCTCCCGGTACCGGTCGCTATAATAGCGGGACGCGCCGCGAAAGCCCAGCATGGGGTTCTCTTCCGTCGGCTCGAACTCCTGGCCGCCGATCAGGTTGGCGTATTCATTCGTCTTGAAGTCGCTCAGACGGACGATGACATCCTTGGGGTAAAAGGCGGCGGCAATCATCCCTACCCCTTCCGCGAGCTTGTCCACAAAATACTGCGGCTTGTCGGCATAGCCGCCGGTCAGTAGCGCGATCTCGGCCTTGGCCGCCTGATCGGTCAGCGTGTCATAGTGGACCAATGCCATCGGATGGATCCGGATGGCATGGCTGATGATCAGCTCTACCCGCGCCAGGCCGATCCCATCGTTCGGGATGGCCGCCAGGCTGAAGACTTCCTGCGGGTTCGCGACGTTCAGCATGATCTTGGTCCTGGGTCGGTCGAGCCTGCCCAGATCGATCTCCCGAACGCTGAACTTGAGCCGACCACGGTAGACGTACCCGGCATCGCCCTCTGCGCACGAGACAGTAATCTCCTCCCCGTCCGCTATCATCTGTGTGCCTTGTTCGGTCCCGACGACCGCCGGTATCCCCAACTCACGACTGACAATGGCTGCGTGCGAGGTCCGCCCACCGCGATTGGTGACGATCGCAGTCGCCTTCTTCATGATCGGTACCCAGTCCGGATCGGTCTTATCGGTCACCAGAACCTCACCCTCGCAGAACCGTTCCATGTGGCGCGGGTCTGTGATAATGCGGGCCATTCCCTGCCCGATCATCTCCCCCACGCTCTTCCCGACTACGACCGGTACCCCGGTCTCTTCCAGTCGATAGACCCGCAGCAAATCCGCCCGTTTGACGGACTGCACCGTTTCCGGGCGCGCCTGCAGGATGAACAACTCGCCGCTCCGGCCATCCTTGGCCCACTCGATGTCCATCGGCGTATACTTGCCGCTCCTCCGGGTATAATGCGCCTCGATGGCGCATCCCCAGCGGGCGAGTTGTAGGATGTCGTCGTCGCCAATGGCGAAGCGTTGACGATCCTCACCAGGGACAGGGATATTCCTGGTCTGCTTACTTCCCCCCTCATCGTACACGAGCTTCCATTCTTTACTCCCAAGGGTCCGCTGGAGGATAGGGCGGAAGCCCTTGAGCAGCGTGGGCTTGAACACGTACATTTCGTCCGGCGTTACCGAGCCCTGGACCACACTCTCACCGAGGCCATACGAGGCATTGATAAGGACGCAGTCGCGGAAACCGGTTTCCGTATCGACGGTGAACATGACGCCGGCGGCCCCAAGATCTGAACGGACCATCTTCTGCACCCCGATGGAAAGGGCCACACTCAGATGGTCAAACCCTTTGTCCTCACGGTAGGAGATGGCTCGATCGGTAAAAAGCGAGGCGAAGCACTTCCGACAGGCTTCCAGCAGGCTTGGAACTCCATGGACATTCAGATAGGTCTCCTGCTGACCGGCAAAGCTGGCATCCGGCAGGTCCTCGGCTGTGGCGCTACTTCGCACTGCTACGTCGGTGTTCGGCCCATACTCGTCGCACAGCCTCTCGTAAGCGGCTGTAATCTCCTTCTGAAGGGCAAGCGGTAGGGGAGCCTCAAGGATGATCGTCCGGATGGACTCTCCACGGGAACGTAGATTCAGGATGTCGGTGGTGTTCAGCTCTTTCAGTTGTTCCCCGATCTTCGCCTCGCAACTACTCTCTCCAAGGAATCGTCGGTAGGCGGCGGCCGTGACGGCAAATCCGTAGGGGACCCGCACGCCAAGCGCCTTGAGGTGTTGATACATCTCGCCAAGCGACGCATTCTTGCCGCCCACCAGTGGGATGTCGGTAAGATCGATCTCATCAAACCAGCGTACTAACGTCTCCGCCTGCATCGCCTATCCTCTCGGACAGATACAGCATAAACTCACTCGTTGAGGCGTCATAGTGAGGGAACGACGCCGAAACATAACCTGTCGTGTCTCTACTCGCGCAAGAAGGTCGCTGTCTCCTCGGGCAAGGCGGTGTTGATGTAGATTCCCGATCCCAACTCGAACCCGGCCGCAGTAGTAAAGCGGGGCGTGATCTGCAGATGCCAGTGATACGACTCGCTGACCTCGTGCATACTGCGCCGGGTATGGAGCACATAGTTGAGGTCCGGATCGTTCAGCGCCAAATACAGCTTTAGCCATACAGACTTCAGCGTTCGCGCGAACGCCTTTGCTTCATGGGGCGATATCAGGGCAAAGCATGCCTCGTGTCCCTTCGGGACGATCCAGGTTTCAAACGGCACCCGCGAGGCGAATGGGTGGTACACGATGAACGCGTCATCCTCTTCAACGATCCGCTTGCCGTCCCGCAATTCCTCGCGCACCATGTCGCAGTAGACACACCGCCCATGTTCATCGTAGTAGCGGGCCGCCTCATAAAGCTTGTTGCGGATGTTAAGCGGGACCACCGAGGTCGCGATGATCTGCGAATGCGGGTGCAGGAGCGAACTGCCGGCTGCCAGACCGTGGTTCTTGAAAATAATGATCAACTTGATTCGAGCATCCTGTTGTAGTGCCAGAAAGCGTTCCCGGTACGCTCTGAGGATCTCCTCCACCTGCCAGTCATCCATCAGTGGAAGAGCGCAGTCGTGGCGTGGACTGTCAACGATGACCTCGTGTTGCCCAACGCCGTCCATCTTCCGAAAGAACCCTTCTTCCATCTTCCGATCGATGCTCCCCTCCGGGGTGAGGGCGGGGTACTTGTTCGGGACCACACGAACCCACCAGCCTGGACCATTCTCCTGGCCGCCGTGACGGTACGCGATAAGCTCTGGTGGCGTCATAGCCTCGTTACCCGGACACAATGCGCACAGCTCGTGCGCTAGAGCCAGATTTCCAGCGCTCCGCTTCATCCGGAATTCGTTAGGGCGCTTGGCCCGTTCCGTGGCGATCACAATCCACTCTCGCGTCGCCTTATCCTGTCTGAACTCCGACATCCTATGCCTCTAGAAAGTAACCGTCGTCTTGAAGCTATGATCCAACTTCGTCATGGCGGTCTGTCGGAGGGGACACTGCCGGGGTCTCGCCGCCGTACGCCTTCGCCTGCTCCGCCATTTCGCGCAGCCGCCCCTGTACCAGCCCATTCACGCTGCCTTCGAGAAAGGCCCCATCCGGACCGCGCTCGCCCGCTTCCCGTCCAGTCAGCAAGGCAATCCCCTCATCGATGGTCTGAATGGGAAAGATCTGAAATTGTCCTGCGGCGACCGCCTCCACCACATCCTCTCTGAGCATGAGATGCCGGACATTGCTCGCGGGAATCAGCACCCCCTGTTCGCCAGTCAGCCCCCTCGCACGGCAGACATCAAAAAATCCCTCGATTTTAGCGTTGACGGCCCCGATCGCCTGGACCTCTCCCCGCTGGTTGACCGATCCCGTGACTGCAAACCCTTGCTTGATCGGTAACCCTGACAGACTGGAAAGGATCGCGTACAGCTCTGCTGAGGAGGCGCTGTCGCCTTCCACCTCTTCGTACACTTGCTCGAAGGCGAGACTCGCCGACAGGGCGAGGGGCGCCTGCTGCACATAGCGGCCGCCGAGATAACCTGAAAGGATCAACACGCCTTTGCTGTGAATACGGCCACCCATCCGAGCTTCGCGCTCGATGTCGATGATGCCGCCGCGCCCGAGAAAGGTGCGCGCCGTAATACGACTCGGCTTACCGAAGTGATACTCCCCAAGCGGGATCACCGCAATCCCATTCACCTGGCCAACCACGGCGCCATCGGTATCGACCAGCAGAGTCCGATCGATGACCAGTTCCTGCAACTGTTCCTCCAGCCGATTGGCGCGTCGGATCTTGGCGTGGATAGCCTTTTGCACGTCGTCCGCCATCACCCGCTGGTGTCCGTTCTGCTCGGCCAGGAAACAGGCCTCGCGGGCCACGTCCAGGAGATGGCTGAACGTCGTCGCGAGCTTTTCCTGATCCTCCACCAAGCGTGAGCTGTGCTCCACCAGCTTTGCTACGGCGCCGCGGTCAAACGGTTTGAGCCCCTCGGCCGCACAACAAGTGGACAGCAGCCGGGCAAAGGCGAGGATCGTGTCGGGGGTTCGAGTCACGCGGTCGCTGAATTCGGCCTGGACCTTGAACAGCTCCTGAAACTCCGGGTCATAAGCGTGCAACAGGTAGTAAAGCCAGGGGCTACCGATAAGGACTATCTTTACGTTGAGGGGGATCGGCTCGGGCTCAAGCGTCACTGTGCTGTAGAGGCGGAACTGTTCGCCAGGTTCTTCGATCCTGATTCGGCGGTTCTTCAGTGTCCGCTTCAGTTGGTCCCACGCAAAGAATTGCTTGAGCAGTTCCATCGCCTCCAGGACCAGGAAACCCCCGTTGGCCCGGTGCAAGGCGCCCGCCTTGGCCATCAGGAAGTTGGTGTAGAGCGCGCCCATTTGGACCTGGTGTTCGACCCGCCCCAGCAGGTTCTGACACGTCGGGTGCGGTTCGACCACGACCGGCGCGCCGCCGTTTTCCCCGTACTCGATCAGGACATTGACCCGGTACCGGTCGAAGGGGTCCATTCCTTGCCGTAGCATCGCCGTTGGGTCCGGTGGTCCTTGCGCCCCGCTTTGATCCCGACGAAACAGATCCACATTGGCAATGACGTCCTCACGTATCGCCTCGAGGTGCGCCTGCACCGCTGCGTGATCCGCGTAACCGTCTTTGACCTCCTCGACCAGGTGATCCACCGCGGAGGTAGCGACCTCCCGGTCTATCCCGTCGAGGCGGTTCTTCGCCTCTCGCTCCAGGTCGCGGATTCGGCGGCGCGTTGCGGCCAGATCCTTCTGCACCTCCTCCATTCTGAGGTTGACCTGCTGCTTCGTTTCCTCATCGAGACCTTCGAACCCCTCCGGTTTCAACGGCTTGCCTCGAAGCATAGGGACGATCATGAAGCCGCTGGCCGTCTTGGCCAGCCCGAACCCAAGTTCATCCGCCCGCTTGCGCAACGCCTCCAACTCGTCACTCGTCTGTTTTTGCAACTCCTCCAGGATGGTCTGACGGTTCTGCTCATAGGCTTCAGACTCGAAGGCTCTGGGAACTCCCGTCTTCAACTCCTCCAGGAGCTGCTCGCAGTCAGCCTGGAAGACGCGGGCGCGCCCCGGCGGCAGGCAGAGCGCGCGGGGACGTTGCGGATCGGCGAAGTTGTTGACATAACACCAATCGGGAGGAGTCGGGAGCTTGGCCGCCTCGCTGGCCAGGAAACGCTTGATCGCCGTGGTCTTGCCTGTTCCGGCAGGCCCGAGGGCAAAGAGATTAAACCCTTCGCTGCGAATGCCGACGCCGAAGGTGATGGCCTCGACGGCGCGATCCTGGGCCACGACCTCCTCCAGGGGTTTCAGTTCATCAGTCCCCTCGAAGGGGAGGCTCTCCGGCGGGCAGATCCTACGCAGCGCATCAGGTTTTAATGGACTGATCATCGTCTCACTCTCGTCGGTTTGTGGTGTATGTATCTCAGTCGGCCTTACCCTCCGCCTTCAACTCCTTCAGAACCGACTGCTTGGCGCGCTTCCGATCGTAGCGAACCCGCTGTGGCTCCACCTTTGTCGCCCGATGAGGGACCCGTCCTTTGGGCGGCTTTACTCTGATGACCAGCTTCATGGACTATTCCTTCGGAACTAGCGTTCAGCAATCAGCGTTGAGCCATCAGCTTCAGACAAACCCCCCTGACCCCCCTTTCAAAAAAAGGGGGGAGACTTCTATGTTTCCTTATCTCCCCCTTTCGTAAAGGGGGATTGAGGGGGTTTTCATGTACCGTGGTACGGCATCGCCTCATGAGGTGTTCCTCTGACATTAAAAGGGCACCATGGCCGGCTCAATCTGCAGGTTCTTCATCATGATCACGAGGTCGTGTTCCTCCCCGATCTGGTCTTTGACATAGTTATAGAAGACCGCCTCCTTTGTGAATCCTAATCGCTTGAGGATTTTCAGCGCCTCCGTCTGACCTCCCATGATCTCGGCGACGAGAATTTCAAGACCTGCCTTTTTGGCGGTGTCGATCAGCGCCTCGAGCATGAGCGTCCCGAGGCCCTTCGCCCGATACTCTCCATCGACGACCAGGCGCACCTTGCCCACATGGCTGGTCCAGCCGAATTTACGACGATGCAAAGTGACATCCGCCACGATGGTGTCGTCCACCTCTGCCACAAGCGGCAGGACCTTCTCGTAGTCGAGCTCTTCCGCCCACGCATCGATCACCTCCCGCAGGGAGACATCGTCCCGCAGAAAGAGACGGTCTTCGCGCGGAACTCTACAGAAAAATTCATGGAGCCTTGCCGCATCCTCTTTGACCATTGGGCGAATCGTCACGATCGTTCCGGTCTGAAGTGTGACCTGCTTTGGAAACCCGGCCAGCATGAGAGAGCCTCCTTTACGGTGTAGTAGTTAGCAAATCCCCCTCACCCCCGCCCTCTCCTCCAATCGGGGGCGAGTAGGACCAAGAAAAATCTCCTCTCCCTCCCCTGGAGAGAGAGGATAAAGGTGAGAGGGGTGTAAGGCATCGATGTTCATGTCCGTAGATACTGCATGAGGGCCCGCGTGATCAGCTCTGACGGCGTAATGCAACGCCTTGCGGCCTCTGTCTCAAGCCGGGAGATCACCGCGCTCGAAAGGCGGACGGCCACCACTGTGTTCGGCGCTGTCGAACCCAGATCCGCCCGCGCCTCTTTTGCCCGCACCTGCGCTTCCAGCGAGGCTAACGCTACATCCTCGGCATCAAGCGGCCTCTCGACCTCTACCCCGAGATCCTCCTTCACCAGTTCGGCCTCTGTCGATCGCTTCCGCCGCTTTTGCGTCCGCCCTGTGCCCTTTCGAAGCGATGGTCCAGCCTTTGGTCTCATGCGGTCCCCTCCTGATAACGAAGTCCTTTCACCAGGTCGAAGCGGCGAACGATCCTCTTCCTCGCCTCTTCCAGAAGCAGCAGCAGCGTCGCGCAGCCGATCAGAAGCCACCAGAACCCTCCCAGAAAAGCGTCGGTCCCGAAGATCCGATGGCCAATCGGGCTGTAGACAATCAGGCCGAGGATGGAGAGCTCGACCCCAATACCCCAGACGATGAGTCGATTTGTGAAGATACCCATGGAGAGGACTGATCCCCTCGGACTCCGACACGCGTAGACATTCGCTACTTGACACACGACGATCGCAGCGAACGCCACCGTTGTCGCTTGCCTGTAGAGCGGGCTTGCGGCCGGCAGGTCGATGCCCCACTCCCATCCGCCACTCGTGAGATACCAGAGCCCGGCAGTCATGGCCGCAGCCGCCTCGATCGGTCCGAGAAACAGATACGATCTGATCAGCGAAGGGACATTCAACAGACGCTCGTCTCTGGACCTCGGCGGGCGATTCATCGTGTTCGCATCCGGCGGCTCGGCCCC
>JAGWRQ010000198.1 GCA_028869615.1 Candidatus Methylomirabilota bacterium
TCGTCCAGGAGCCGACCCAAACGCTCGGTGTGCTTATGGATCACTTCGAGGAACGGACGGGCATGCGCCCGATCCTCAAGTCCCCCTTCCAGGAGCGTCTCCAGATAGCCCCTGATGGAGGTCAGAGGTGTCTTCAGTTCGTGAGAGACGTTAGCGACGAACTCGGTGCGTACCATTTCCAGATGGCGTAGTTCGGTGACATCATGGAGCACCAGCATCGCGCCTGATCTCTGCTCACGGCTCTTGAGAGGAGAGGCGTGTACCTGCAGAACCAGCTGTACCGGGGTAAAGATCTGAAGCTCCTGCTGAGCGCGCGTCCCCTCTTGAAGAGTCCGATCCAGGAGATCGAGTAGCTCCTTGTTGCGGATCACTTCAAGGAAGGGCTGACCGTCTGCCGCGACGGATGAAGCGTTGAGAAGCCGGCGGGCACTCGTGTTGATGAAGAGTATCCGATTCGCCCCATCCACCGCCAGCACGCCTTCCATCATGCTATCCAGAATCGCTGCCCGCTTGGCGCGCTCTCCCTCCAGTTCGGCCAGCCGATCCTCCAGCCGTTGAGCCATTAGATTCAGTGCACGCCCTAACTGACCGATTTCATCGGACGAAGCCGTCGAGATCTTCCGGGAGAAGTCGCCTTCGGCCATGCGACGGGCGGCGGCGGTCATCTCCAAGATAGGCCGTGTCACTCGACGGGCAAAGATGAAACCCAGGACCGCAGCCGCAGCGACAGCCAGGAGGCCGCTGATGAGGAGAGTCAACCAGCTCATCTTCGATCGATCGAGCGAGGTAAGGAGATAGAGGCCGGCCACGACAATGATGACCAGCACCAAGAGGAGATACGTGCCGATCAGCTTACGCTGAAATCCGCCTTCGATCCGTGACATCCTTGCTGTTCCGCCGATCAGGAGTCCTGGTCGAACCGGTACCCGACGCTCTTGACGGTAACAATGCGCGTAGCCTCCGGTCCCAGCTTCTCCCGGAGGCGCCGGACGTGAACATCGACGGTGCGGGATTCGATCTCGGAGGCTCGCTCATATCCCCAGACACGATCCAACAGGTAATCCCTGGTCAGGACGCGGCCCTTGGCCAGGACGAGGGCTTTCAAAAGGTCAAACTCTTTTGGTGTCAGCTCGACGGCACGCTTGCGGATGGCGACCGTATACCGGTCGAGATCGATCTCAAGACTGCCGGCCTTCACAACCTCTCCCCCCTGGACCTCCTCGCTTCTGCGAATCAGGGCCTTGACCCTGGCGACCAGCTCCTTCGGTCCGAACGGCTTCGTGAGATAGTCGTCGCCGCCCAGTTCAAGACCCAGGACCTTGTCGGTCTCCTCGGCCTTGGCGGTCAGCATCAGAATCGGGAGCCGGGCGGTGTCGGGTTCTTTGCGAAGCCGACGGCAGACATCCAACCCGCTCAGATGCGGCAGCATCAGATCCAGGACCAACAGGCTCGGCCGCTCACGCTTGACCAGCTCTAAGGCCTGAAGACCATCATGCGCCTGAAGGACACGAAAGCCCTCGCGCTCCAGATGGTACGCGACTAAGGCGGTAATGTCTTTTTCATCGTCTACCACAAGCACCTTCACAACGCTGCCTCCTGTTGGTCGGACTACGATGGGTCACTATCCTGACCTCTCTGTCTTCGTGAAGATAATAGTCTCGTTTGCGAAAAGGCCGCAAGCGCTTTCGTTCCGTGGGCGACGTCGCGATTGTGCTTGACGCAATGGGTACCCGATGCTAGATTTCCGATATGTTGGGATAAACATAACGGAAACGACCGATGCGCGTTCAGGTGAAATCGAAGACTTGGCTGGAGGCTGATGGTAAGTTCATTATCGGGGAGCATGGGATCACGCTCCTGGAGGCGATCGATGAACTCGGGTCGATCCAGCAGGCGGCGAGAAAGCTCGGGTGGGCCTATCGGCACACCTGGGGGTATCTCAAGAATATGGAACGGAACGCCGGCATGCCAATCCTACTGGTCCGCCATGGAGGGAAGTCAGGCGGTGGGACACAGCTCACGTCGCAAGGGCGCAAACTCCTGCGTGACTACAAGCGATTGCAGAAGACGTTGCGGGCCACCATAGAACGGAAATCGCGGTTGCTGTTCTCGTATTGAGTTGCCGGTGGCGAGAGCGGCGAGTGAGAAAGGGTAGTATGGCAGGGGAAGGAGGTGAGGAGGATGCAGATGAGCGCGCGGAATCAATTGGCCGGGGTCATTAAGAAGGTAAAAATCGGAACCGTGATGGCCGAGGTGGTCCTGAAGGTGGGCGATCAGGAACTGGTTGCTGTGATCACCGCCGGCTCGGCCAAGCGGATGAAATTGAAGGCGGGTGAACGTGCCTTCGCCGTCATCAAAGCCACTGAGGTCATGATCGCTAAGGAGTAGCAGGAGAGCGGGATGAGCCTCAGCAAGAAGAGGTGGGCGAGCACAGTGTGTAAGCGCCTCATTGTGGCTCTGGCGGTGCTTGGCATCCTGCGGGCCGCGCCGGTCAGCATCGTCCAGGCTGCAGGCACGACTGTCATTCTGGCCACCACCACCAGCACACAGGATTCCGGCTTGCTTGACGTCTTGGTTCCACTGTTTGAGCGACAGACCGGCTACGTCGTGAAAACGGTCTCTGTGGGAACCGGGCAGGCGCTTGCCTTGGGCGGTCGGGGCGAAGCCGACGTCGTCCTGGTCCATGCGCCTGAGGCTGAGAAGAGATACATGGCCGAAGGAACGCTCATCAACCGTCGGCTGGTCATGCACAACGATTTTATCGTCGTCGGCCCGAAGGAAGATCCGGCTCAGATCCGTAGCGTGAAAAGGGCGAGTGGTGCGCTCCGCAGAATCGCCGAGGCAAAGGCGGCGTTCATCTCCCGCGGCGATAACTCCGGGACGCATCAGCTCGAACGACGCCTTTGGAAAGATGGTGGGTTAGATCCAAATGGCGACTGGTATCTGCAATCGGGCCAGGGGATGGGACAGACCCTTGCTATTGCGGCGGAGAAGCGGGCCTATACCCTCACTGACCGCGGCACCTACCTCGCCTTAAAAAAACGCCTGACCCTGGATATTCTGGTTGAGAGAGACCCATCGCTCCTGAATATCTACTCGGTCATGGAGGTGAATGCTGCAAAATTTCCCAGAGTGAACGCTGCAGGCGGTAAAGCGTTCGCCGACTTTATGGTCTCGCCTGCGGCCCAGGAGGTGATTAAGAGTTTTGGGGTAGACAAGTTCGATGAGCCGCTTTTCTACCCGGACGCAGGCAAACACGAGGAAGAGATTGGACCCTAGGTAACTGCGAGCAGGAGAGCTCGAGGTGCTGTTTCGCGAATCCCAACAATACGCGGGTGAAAGAGTGTGAGGTCCTCACCCGCCTGCCACTGTCGTTTTAATGATACCGAGAGAGGAGAATCATGGCGCAAAGAAGGTGGTGGGTTCGTGGTGTCGTCGTGGGCAGCGCCTTGC
>JAGWRQ010000017.1 GCA_028869615.1 Candidatus Methylomirabilota bacterium
ATCGAGAACTTCGGCGGCAACCATAGCCCGGACTTGGAAGATCATGCCTTCCTCGTAGTCACGGGAAGCAGCTTCCAGCACACCGTAGCAGTCCTTAAAGTAATAGCTATTCAAGGCCGTATTTTTGTCTTCGGCCAACGTCTTCATCTGCTGGTAGTGATCGCTGTCCTCACCGCAGGCGCGCTTTATAAGATTTAGAGCTTCAGTCCTAAAGCGCATATAAGCGACGTCGTCAACGCTGTCTTGATACCTGCTGCCATTCCATCCAGAGCGCTGAAGAAGTCCCTTGCCTTCGTCTAAGAGTACCTTAAATTTCTTGGCGATGAGTTCGTCGATAGTCATGATGTCACTCAACCAATGATTAGTCTGGTCAGGCTATCAGTATCGGGTTGGTAGGCTTATTACGTCTTGAACTCCAACGATTGCCGCGATTCTCCAGCCGTTCCAGAGACTTGTCAAGGGTTTCCACAGAAAATAGCGTTTAGCAATCAGCACTCAGCTGTCAGCCTCGAAGAACCCCCCCCAACCCCCCTTTATCAAAGGGGGAGACCTGAGGGGGGATTTCGATTGCCGATCACGGAGAACGTGTTAGGATGGGGGAACAGGAGGCCAGGAGGCATTGTGAACAGTAGAAGCAACGCGATGGCACGACCACCGGTGAAGGGTGTCCTCATCCATTACCACGAGATCGCCCTCAAAGGGAAAAACCGAGGCTTCTTTCTGAAGCAGCTTGAGGCCAATCTTCTGCAGGCCACGAGTGATCTCGACTGTGGCTCGCTCCGGCGGCCTGCCGGGCGGCTGTTCTTGGAGATGCGCGAGGGGACCTCGTGGGAGGTCCTGCGGCAGCGGCTGAGCCGAGTCTTCGGGATTGCGAATTTCGCCCACGCCTTCATGATGGCGCCCAACCTGGAGCTGCTCGCAAAACTGATCGAAGAGGAGGTCTCCGACCGTTCATTCCGCAGCTTTCGCGTGGCGGCCCGCCGCGCCTTCAAGACCTTTCCACAGACATCCCAGCAGATCAATGAGATGATCGGGGCCAGGGTGCAACGCATCTGTGGTGCCAGCGTCGATCTCACCAATCCGGACCTGACCATCTACATCGAACTGCTCCCCGCAGAGGCGTTTGTCTACTTTGAGAAGCTCTTGGGTCCTGGGGGCCTGCCGGTGGGGACCGGCGGGACCCTCGCGTGTCTGCTATCAGGCGGGATCGACTCGCCGGTTGCGGCCTACCGGATGATGAAGCGGGGCTGCCGTGTCGTCTTCGTCCACTTCTACAGCCAGCCGTTCGCCGACCGAACCTCACAAGAAAAAACGATCGAGCTGGCGCGCCTTCTCACCCGGTACCAGTTTGCTTCTCGCCTTTACCTGGTGCCCTTCGGTGAAATCCAGCAAGAGGTCGTTTCTCGCGTCACGGGACGCCTGAGGGTCCTGGTGTATCGACGGCTGATGCTGCGGATCGCCGAGCAGATCGCCCAAAAGGAAGGCGCCCAGGCTCTGGTGACCGGCGAGAGTCTTGGTCAGGTGTCGTCACAAACCATCGAAAACATCGCCGTCATCGAGCAGGCATCCACCCTGCCGATTCTGCGGCCATTGATCGGGATGGATAAGGACGAGATTACGCAGCAGGCGCAACAGATCGGCAGCTACGATATCTCTGTCATCCCCGACCAAGACTGCTGCTCGATGTTTCTACCGAGACAGGTGGCGACGCATACCACTCACCACGAGGTCGAGTTCGTCGAGCGTCCCCTTGACCTGGACCGGCTCACAGCGCAGGGGCACGCTGCTGCGCACTCTCTTGAGCTGTCGTTTCCCGGTTGAATAGCTGTCCGGCTTTCAGCGATCAGCTGGCTGAAGGCTGAACGCTTCAGAGCTGCCTTTTACTTCTTCGGCTGGTACTTCGGGACGGCCAGTGAGCGGATATAGCCAACGACGTCCTTGATCTCCTGGTTGTTCAGCATGCTGCCGTAGCTGGCCATCAGCGGGCTCAGCTGCTCGGCCGCGCTGCCGTTCTTAATGACATTGGTCAATTGTGCGTCAGTTCTGGCATTCATATACTTGCCGTCCGTAAAGTTCCGAGGCTTGGGATTTAGCGCAGCCGCTGCCGGCCCGTCTCCCTTACCCGCTGGACCGTGACACGGAACACAAAATGTCATAAACTTCTCGGGAGCCTTGGGTTCGGCGTCCGACGATCCGACTGTTCCGATCCCGATGCCACCCAGGACCAAAGCCACTGACGCCATCGCCCGAACAGTTATTCTGCTCAACGCTGATCCCTCCTGTGATTAATAGATTCGCCCTTTTCAGCGGTTAGCCTGCTGAAGGCCGGCGGCCGTATGCTTGAAGGCTATACTTTACCACTTCGGCTGATACTTTGGGATGGCCAGGGAGCGGATATAGGTGACGATCTCCTTGATCTCCTCGTCAGAAAGCTGACCCGCCCACGTTGGCATGAACGAGCTCAGGCCGACCGCCGCGCCGCCTTCTTTGATGGCCTTGATCAACTGCGCGTCAGTCTTGGCATTCATTAACTCGCCGTCCGTAAAGTTCCGAGGCTTGGGATTCAGAGCAGCCGCTGCCGCCCCGTCCCCCTTACCTGCCGGACCGTGACACGGAACACAAAAGGTCGTAAACTTCTCGGGAGCCTTGGCCTCGGTATTGGCCGACGCGGCTGTCCAGGCCCCTGCAGAGCCTACGACCAAAGCGGTCAGCAGGGTCACTTGAATAGTCGCTTTTCTCACCGTCGATTCCTCCTGTGAAGTGGTTTCCGCTTATCCCATGCAATGAGTAACTGACATCGTTTTAGATGTTGCACGCCGGATCATCCTCTGTCAAGAAGAAGTTGACCTGTCCTTGAGACGCCCAAAACCTGTTGACTTTTCATCTGATTCCGGCTAGGTTGAGCCCGGCATTACGTAGTAGCTGCACACAGGAGAGGTCGATGACGTACGCCTATTTCAAGGGGCAGTTTGTTCCGCTTGATCAAGCCAAGGTCAGCATCCAGAACAATACCTTCCAGTACGGGACCGGCATCTTCGAGGGGATCCGAGCCTACTGGAACCTGGATGAGCGGCAGCTCTACGTCTTCCGCATGGTGGAACACTACGTCCGACTGCTCAGGAACTGCCGAGTCCTCAAGCTCACAATCGGCAAGGACGCGAAGGAGTTGTCGGAGATCACCCTCGAACTGCTCAGGCGAAACCATCCCGAAACCGACACCTATATCCGGCCGATTGCCTATGTTGATTCGGATGGGATCGGCCCGAAGTTCATCGGTTATGCCACCGGTTTTGCCATGTACACACTGCCGCTTGGCGACTACATCAACGTCTCAAGCGGGATCAAGGTGGGCTTCTCTTCCTGGCGCCGGATTCACGATAATACCATCCCGGCCCGTTGTAAGGTCACCGGCGGCTATGTCAACTCGGCCTTGGCCAAGACCGAGGCCCTCGAACATGGCTACGATGAGGCGATCTTCCTCACCGAGGGGGGCTTTATCTCTGAAGGATCGGCGGAGAACATCTTTCTTGTCAGGGACGGGAAGTTGATCACGCCCGCCCTGTCCGAGGATATCCTGGAAGGGATCACGCGCGACACCGTGATCGAACTGGCGCGGGAAGAGTTGGGCATCGAGACGATCGAGCGGCCCATCGGCCGGACAGAGTTGTACGTAGCCGATGAGGCGTTTCTCTGCGGGACGGGCGCTCAAGTCTCGCCCATGATCGAGGTGGATAAGCGACCGCTGGGAAGCGGCAGGATCGGGCCGATTACCGAGAAGATCCAAGCCCTCTATTTCGACGTGGTCAAGGGAAAGCGGAAGAAGTACCTGCACTGGCTGACGCCGGTCTATTAAAAGCAGGGTGTAGGGTTTAGGGCTTAGGGTTCAGCAAGATTTCATCAACTGCTGGCGGAAGTACTCGATGGTCAGCGCCAGCCCTTCAGTGATCTGCACCTTCGGCTCCCAGCCAAGTGTCACTCTTGCCAAGCCGATATCCGGTTGACGAACGCGAGGGTCGTCCAGCGGCAACGAACGGAACTCAATAGTGGACGGCCCGCCGACCATCTTCAGGACCATGTGGGCAAGGTCGAGAACCGTAAACTCTTTCGGGTTCCCAAGATTGACCGGGTTGACCTCGTCCGACATCAACAGTCGGTACAATCCCTCAACCAGATCGGAGACGTGACAGAAGCTTCTGGTCTGCGAGCCGTCGCCATACACCGTTAAGGGCTCGCCGCGCAGCGCCTGGTTGATAAAGTTGGAGACCACACGGCCATCGGCGGGTCGCATCCGGGGTCCATACGTATTGAAGATCCGGGCAATCCGGGTGTCGAGCCCATGATACCGGTGATAGGCCATGGTCATCGCCTCGGCGAACCGCTTGGCCTCATCGTATACCCCTCGGGGGCCGACTGGGTTCACGTTGCCCCAGTACTCCTCCCGCTGAGGATGGACCAGAGGGTCGCCGTAGACTTCTGAGGTCGAGGCCAGCAGGAAACGAGCGCCCTTGGCCTTGGCCAGACCCAGGGCCTTATGAGTGCCAAGGGAGCCCACCTTCAGCGTCTGGATCGGCAGGCGTTGATAATCAACGGGACTGGCCGGAGAGGCGAAATGGAGCACATAGTCCAGCGGGCCGTCGATGTACAGGTGCTCGGTGACATCCAGCTTGATGAAGCGGAAGGCGTCATGCCCGATCAGGTGGGCAACGTTGTCCATCTGACCAGTGATCAGGTTGTCAAGGCAGATGACCTGATGCCCCTCCTCGATCAGCCGGTCACACAAGTGGGAACCCAGGAACCCGGCCCCCCCGGTGATCAGCGTGCGAGGCATGACGTCCCTTTCATCGCCCCATCCCCAGGTATTCGAACCCCATGGCTTTTATCTTTTGGCGATCGAATAGGTTCCGGCCGTCCAGTAACACAGGTCGCCGCATAAGGGTCTTGACCCGCGTCAGGTCAAGGCCGGCAAACTCTTTCCATTCCGTCGCCACCACCAGCGCATCAGCGCCGGAAGCCGCCTCGTAGGGGTCCCGGCAGCAGACGAGTGACGGAAGTTGCCGCCGCGCCTTCTCCATCGCCTTCGGGTCATAGGCCTTGACAGCCACGCCCTCCGCTAGGAGCCGCTTGCTAAGCTCAAGCGCAGGGGAGTACCGTACGTCGTCGGTATCCGGCTTGAACGCCAATCCCCAGATACCGATGACCTTGTCCTTCAGAATCCAGAGCTGATCCTTCAGTTTCCTGATAGCCTGCGAGATCCGCGACTGGTTGATGCGATCGACCTCCTGTAACAGGCGAAAATCGTAGCCACACTTCTCCGCAATCTTGACGAACGCCTGGAGGTCCTTCGGAAAACAGAACCCGCCGAAGCCAAGACCCGCGTTCAGGAAGGCGCGTCCGATCCGCCGGTCAAGCCCCATCCCCTTCGCCACCAACTCCACATCAGCGCCGACCAGCTCACAGAGATCGGCCACGCTATTAATGAAGGAGATCTTTGTGGCCAGAAACGAGTTCGAGGCGTGCTTGATCAGCTCAGCGCTTTTGATGTCCGTAACCAGGAATGGGATGGGTCCGGCTTCTCCACACCTGCGATGGATCGGGCAGGTGAAGGCGCGGTTCAGAATCGGCTCATACAGCTCCCTGAGCAGTCGCTCCGCCAGAGAGTGCTCGACCCCTACCACGATCCTGTCGGGGTGCAGGAAATCCTCAATGGCAGAACCCTCCCGAAGGAATTCCGGGTTGGAGGCGACGTCGAATCGTGCGTCTTGATCTCCCTTATAAACCTTGAGGGTCTTCTCGATCCACATCCCGGTTTGCACGGGCACTGTGCTCTTCTCCACCACCAGCTTGTAGGCAGACGACAGCTCTCCGATCCGCCGCACTACCTGCTCTACCGCCGAGAGGTCGGCATCCCCGTCCTCCAGTGGCGGCGTCCCGACACAGATGAAGATTACTGTCGCGGCCCCGATTCCTTCCTTGAGGTCAGTCGTAAAGGACAGACGACCCTCTTGCCGGTTTCGCGTAACCAAACCGTCAAGCCCGGGTTCAAAGATAGGCAACTCACCCTGATTCAGGATCGCGATCTTCTCCCGGTCGTCGTCCACACAGACCACTCGGTGGCCGATTTCCGCGAGGCACGCCCCAGTGACAAGGCCGACGTACCCCGTTCCTACGATGCAGATCTCCACCCGGTCTACCTCCTCCTCGTGTCCTGTGATGCGGATACGGCCTCGGCATAACGTTGCAGGTCGGCATCTACCATCATCTCGACCAACTCGCGAAAGCCGACCTCCGGTTGCCAGTCTAACACCCGCTTCGCCTTCGACGCATCCCCTTGTAGTACGTCAACTTCGGCAGGTCGTTTCAATGCAGGATCTTCCACAACATACTCTTGCCAATCAAGCCCCGCTCGTGCAAATGCGATCTGAACGAGCTCTCGGACCGAATGGGTCTCGCCCGTGGCAATGACATAGTCGTCCGGGCTCTCTTGTTGCAACATTAACCACATCGCCCTCACATAGTCGCCCGCGTACCCCCAATCCCGCTGCGCCTCCAGGTTCCCCAGCTTGAGCTCCACGGCTAAACCGTGCTTGATACGCGCGACGCCATCGGTGACCTTCCGGCTTACGAACTCTTTACCCCGGCGAGGGGACTCGTGGTTGAACAGGATACCCGAACAGGCAAAGAGCTCGTAGCGTTCCCGGTAGGTGGCTGTAATCCAGTGGCCGTAGAGCTTAGCCACGCCGTATGGGCTTCTAGGACAGAACGGCGTTCGCTCGTCCTGTGGCGTCTCCTGAGCCTTGCCGAACATCTCGCCCGTGCTCGCCTGGTAGAGCCGGATCCCGGAATCCACCAGGCGGACCGCCTCCAGCAGGCGGGTCACACCCACAGCGGTACACTCGGCCGTAAGGACCGCCTGCTCCCAGGAGGTTGGGATAAACGACTGCGCAGCGAGGTTGTAGATCTCGTGAGGTCGGACCTCTCGGATGAGACGGATCAGGGACTCCTGATCGAGCAGGTCCGCCTGCTGCAACGTGATCCGATCAAGCATGTGCACGATCCGATCGTACGGCTCGGTACTCGACCGCCGCACCATCCCGACTACCGCATATCCTTTCTGCAGGAGCAGTTCAGCCAAGTAGGAGCCGTCCTGGCCCGTGATGCCAGTAATGAGCGCCCGCTGCGCAGTCATGAGGACTTCCTCACGAGCCTTCTTACCTCCTGGGCTCTCCCCTTGGGACAGACCAGTACACCGTCGTGAGACGCCACCACAATCATCTCCGACAATCCAACCGTTGCCACCCGCGGCCCGTTTGAGACGATAATCGACTGGGTGGTGTCCAGGGACTGCACCTCGCCCACGACCACATTGCCGCTTTCGTCGACGGGCTGCACTCGAGCCAAGGCATCCCACGCCCCCAGATCGTCCCAGACGAGATCGGCCCTGACCATCGCGACTCCCCTCTCCATCCGTTCCAACACTCCATAGTCTATTGACTGTCTTTGAAACGCGCTGTACTCACGGACCAGCACCTCCTGCGTCCCCCAAGCCTCGCGAATACGACAAAGGCCTGCCCACACATCCAGCATATGCTGAGCCAGCAGGCTCTGGATAGTGCTATTGCGCCAGAGGAAGATGCCGCTGTTCCAGTAGTGCCGGCCGTCTGTTGCCAGATGCTCGGCCGCCCGCCGATCCGGTTTCTCCAGAAATCGATGGACGTGGAAAGCGCCAGGAGGCTGGGTAAGCGGTTCACCGACCTCCAGATACCCGTACCCAGTTTCCGGCCTGGTAGGAGGGATTCCGAGCGCCACGACCCCGTCATGGTGTGAAGCGAGCAGTTCGAGCGCCCGTCGCAGGACCGCCACGAACGCCTCGCCGTCCGGGACGTAGTGATCAGCCGGCAGGACGATCATCGTCGCTTCGGGGTGAAGCCGCTCGAGATACAATGAGGCCAGGCCGATGGCCGACGCGGTGTCCCTGCCTTGCGGCTCAAGCAGGAGATTGACTGTGGGGAGCTCCGGGAGTTGCTCTCGGACGAGGCCGGCCTGCTTCTCCTCAACCACTACGGCAGTCTGCGCCCATGGCAACAGGAGCCGCACTCGCCGGACCGTCGCCTGCAGGAGCGACTCGCTCCCGATCAACCGAAGGAAGGCTTTGGGTCGCGCGTCTGTGCTGACCGGCCAGAAGCGCTCGCCCTTCCCGCCGGCGAGCACCACCGCGAAGACGGAGGGGGCGACACATGTGTCGCCCCTACCCGTCGCGTCCGTAGTCATCCTGAAGTCGGACAATATCGTCTTCCCCGAGGTAGAGGCCGTGTTGAATTTCAATAATGATGAGGAGGTGTGGTCCGGGGTTCTCGATCCTGTGCGCTGTCCCTGCCGGTACGAACGTCGATTCCTGGACATGGACGAACAAGGTCCGTTCCCCAATGGTAATCTTGGCCGTACCGGCCACGACGATCCAATGCTCGCTTCGTTGAGCGTGTCGTTGCAGACTTAAACGATGTCCCGGATTGACTTCAATCCGCTTGACCTTGTATCCCTTTCCCTCTCCAAGGACTGTCCAGCATCCCCAGGGGCGTATTTCGGTCAATGCTGTGGGCATGTCATGCCTCTGTGTTGCGGCAGTGGCTCGCTCCCCTCCTTAATGCGCGTCCACCAAGTTACGTGGCCCTCATACCAGCAGACCGTTTCCTTCAGCCCTGTCTCAAAGGGAATGCGAGGTTTCCAGCCCAGCGCTCGCTCAACCTTGGACGTGTCGAGGGCGTATCGCCGATCATGCCCGAGCCGATCCTTGACGTGCGCGATCAATGCGTCAGGCTTACCGAGCGCGCTCAAGATAAGGCGCGCGACGTCGATGTTGGCCCGCTCGCAGTTGCCGCCGATATTGTAAATCTCTCCGGTCATCCCGTTCCTTAGAATCAGCGCCAATGCCTCACAATGGTCCTGCACGTGCAGCCAATCTCGGACATGAAGACCATCGCCATAGAGCGGAAGCGGTTCCCCAGTGAGGGCGTTGGTGATAAAGAGCGGAATGATCTTCTCCGGGAACTGGTAGGGGCCATAGTTATTGGAACTCCTGGTGATGATGACCGGCAACCCGTAGGTGTGAAAGTAGGCTGCAACCAGAAGGTCCGCCGCCGCCTTGCTGGCCGCGTAGGGGCTGTTCGGGTGAAGGGGGCTCGCCTCCGTAAAACGACCGGACGGCCCAAGGGACCCATACACCTCATCGGTAGAGACCTGCATCATCCTTGGGACCCGATGCCGACGACACGCCTCCAGAATGGTCTGCGTCCCAAGCACATTAGTCTCTGCGAATGTCCTCGCATCCTGGATGCTTCGATCCACGTGCGATTCAGCCGCAAAGTTTATCACCGCGTCAAACCTATCGTTCAGCAGGCCGTCCACCAGCGGGGCGTCGCAGATGCTTCCTTTGATGAAGCGGTATCGAGGATCACGCTCAACGTCGGCCAGATTTTCAAGGTTGCCGGCATAGGTCAGCTTGTCAAGGTTCACGATACGGCAAGCCGGCTCTGTCGCCAGAAGATGGCGAATGAAGTTCGACCCGATAAATCCGGCCCCGCCGGTCACAAGGATTTGCATCGCTACCCCAGCTTCACTGCCCAATCGTATGGGATATCCGGACTATCAGGGGGGATCCGAAACTCATCAGGCTCCTGATAATTGTAGAGCTCGGTCGGGAAATTCACAATTGCCGACATCCGGTCGCCCACAGCCTTGTACCCATGGATGACCAAGGGCGGGATCTTCACCAACGTCGGATTCTGCTCGCCAATGAAGAACTCATTGATGAGGCCTTTTGTGGGAGAGTTGTCGCGGGGATCGAACAGGACGACCTTGGACATGCCGAGGACCCCGACAAAGTGGTCGGTCTGTTTCTTGTGATAGTGCCACCCTTTCACCACCCCCGGATAGGCAGCGGTGATGTAGGCCTGCCCGAACCGCTCAAACTCCTCCCAGTCGCTTCGCAGCAGCTCTGTAAGGAAGCCGCGCTCATCCGGGACCCTGCGCAGGTGTCTGGTTTTCACGCCGTCTATAAGGTTCATCGCACCTCGCACATCATACTAACCCCACCTGACTGCTATCCCCAAGCATCAGCCGATAGGCCTTCGGCTTCCCGTCAGACCGGAACACCTCGACATTCTTTCCGATAAGGCTATCCTCCAATCGCCCGCCGATATCAGTGATCCGGCACTGGTCGAGGATGATGCTGTGCTCGATCTCGCTGTTGCAGACAAGCGTGTCGTGATAAATGGACGTGAAAGGTCCAATATACGAGTTAATGATGCGACAGCGTTTGCCGATGATGACCGGTCCTCGGATGGTGCTGGCCATAACGCTCGCCCCTTCCTCTACGATGACCTTCCCGATCAGGCGCGAGGCCTCATCCACTTCCCCCTCCACTCTTGAGGTAATCGCCTCCAACATGATCCGGTTGGCTTCGAGCATGTCCTCGAGCTTTCCGGTATCTTTCCACCAGCCGCTGATGACATGAGGATGGACCTGATAGCCGTTGTCAATCAGGTACTGAATAGCATCGGTAATCTCCAGTTCGCCCCGCTGCGAAGGCTGAATGGCCTTCACCGCCTCAAGGATCGTATGGTCGAACATATAGACACCCACGAGCGCTAAGTCACTCTTCGGATGGGCCGGCTTCTCCTCCAGAGAGATCACCCGTCCATCTCGAAGCTCCGCTACGCCGAACCGCTGGGGGTCGCGAACCCTTGCCAGGAGGATCTGAGAGTTGGCGCCCGACCGTTTGAATTCTTCCACCAGGGAACAAATCCCGTCCTTGACCAGGTTATCTCCCAGATACATCACGAAGGGATGATTTTCCAGAAACGGCCCGGCGATCTTGACGGCATGGGCCAATCCCAGTGGCGCTTCTTGCTCGATATACGAGACTTGGAGACCCCATTGCGCACCGTCGCCTACCGCTTCCTGAATCTCGCGCTTCGTGTCGCCAACCACGATCCCAACCTCCTGGATCTTGGCTTCCGCCATCGCTTCCAGCGCATAGAAGAGGATCGGTTTATTGGCGATGGGCACGAGTTGTTTGGCGCTGGTATGGGTAATTGGACGGAGG
Source organism: Candidatus Methylomirabilota bacterium (assembly GCA_028869615.1). Lineage (GTDB taxonomy): Bacteria > Methylomirabilota > Methylomirabilia > Methylomirabilales > Methylomirabilaceae > Methylomirabilis. The sequence goes on from JAGWRQ010000017.1 coordinate 11,102, forward strand.
CGCGTCCCCTTGCCTCCGCTCAGGATCAATGCCTTCATGGCGTTTCCTTGACCACGCTCAATACCACCCCATCACACAGGACGATACGCAAAGAGGTCTGAGGTCTGCAGATATCGAAGTCTGAACTGGCGAGAAGATTTCACGCGTTTTGTTGGGACAGAGGGAATTGTACGGAAGGAGGCTCGGCTTGTCAAATTTGAAATGACTTACTACTGCTGATGTTGAATGACGCGGGATTTCCGATAGTACCCTTTGCCTTGATGCGGCTCAGCGCCGCAGGCGTCGCTTGAGCCACTCGAACCCTTCTCGTCCGCTCAAGTAGGAGCCGATAGAAAAGGTCCCCCAGCTCACAAGTGACGCGAGGAGAGCGATGCCCAGTTTCATCGCGCCAGAAAGTGGAAGGAGTGGAATGACGAGGTACGATGGGTAAACCAGGAAGCTTGCTGCGATTAAGGTAACGCCTGCGATAAATCGAAAACGCCGGTCAGCTCCGTCTGGTGGCACGAATGAACCCTGAGTGGCGTTGGAAGGCCCGCCCCCGCGTTCATGGCGCCCCGCGCCCCGCGTAATGACATCAAAGAACTGGGGAAAAGACGGGCAAGAGAGCGAAGGTCTCCGTCAGCTCTTATTGAGGCGGATCATGATCTCTTGACCCACCTGGAGCTTGGCCTGATGCCCAAGGTCATTCCAGCGGCGAAGTTCTTCCGGCGTGACATCGTGGGCCCTGGCGATCTCCCACAGGGTATCACCTTTTTTCACTCGGTGGTACAGCGCAGAGGCTATGGAAGCGGGGGCACCCCGGCGAGCCTCACGGTTGCTCTTAGCAGTCTGTGCAACCACCTGTAATGCCTGCCCCGGTCTGAGCTTCGCCTGGCCTCTCAGATCGTTATCGTTCCACCGTCGGAGTTCCTCGGGCGTCACAGCATAGGCCCTGGCAATCCCCCAGAGCGTATCGCCACGCTTGACGATGTGGATGGCAGAGCGGGCGGGCGGAGTAACCTCCGGGACCCGCGCTACGCTAGTCGGGGAACGGGTGGTTCGATCAAAGGTTGTGGCTCGCGCACTCGATGGTTGGACTGGTGGCAATCGGAGCAGCGCCCCCACCTTCAGCCTGTCGCCAACCTTCACTCCATTGAGGCTGGCGAGCCCGGCAGCGGTCATCTGGTGCTGCGATGCGATCGATTCCAGGGTCTCTCCCCTTCTGACCCGGTGCTGCTTCACTGCAACTTTGACCGGCTCACGGTGTGAATATCGAGGGAGTTGATCGAGGTGAGCTAGCAGGATCTCCTTGGCGCCCGGCGGCAGCAGGATCTCATGCTCAGAAGCGTTCACGGGGGTCACCCCCCGCATGAAGGCCGGATTCAGATCGCGGATCTGGTCGGATGGAAGGCCCACCGCCCGAGCAACAGAACGTAGCTCAATAGCTCCGGGCACGGTCACTCGCTCTACCGCCCAAGGTGTCTCAATCGGCGCAACAAACCCGTACCGATTCGGGTCCTTCGCAATAATGGTGGCCGCCATGAAGGCTGGAACAAAGAGTTTGGTTTCTTTGGGAAGCCTTAACGACCAGAAATCGGTGGTTCCCTGGCGTTCGATGGCCCGCTGAACCCGCTGCTCACCCGCGTTGTACGCAGCCAGCGCCAGAGGCCAGGAATGAAACGTCTCGTACAGCTCTTTCAGGTAGGTGGCTGCCCCTCTGGTCGCCTTTTCCGGGTCCCGTCGCTCATCAAGCCAGTAGCTCACCTTCATTCCATACCGATTCCCGGTTGCTTTGATGAACTGCCAGATCCCCGAGGCCTTTGCCCTGGAGTAGGCCCGGTAGTTGAAAGCACTCTCGACGTATGCCAGGTTAACAAGATCCAGCGGGAGGCCATGATCTCGAAAGATCTGGCGCATCATCGGCAGGTAGCGACCTGATCGCTCGAAGGCCCGGCTCATTACTCCCCATTTTCGGGTTTGATAGTACAGGATATAGGCCTTGACCTGTTCGTTGAGCACGACAGGCACGTCAAAGTCATTCGGATCGAGTTCGGGGATCGACACGGTCTGACTGTCTGGAGGCGTCAGACCCGGCTCTTCTTCGGAAACGACGAGGTCGGGGGCCGCCTCCGTATCGGCTTCGTTCTCCTCGTCCTGTTCGTTGGCCGGAACATCTCCCTCTTGGGCCGGACGGACGCCGGAAGGTGCGGACTTAACGAGATCTGTTGCTTCGGTGGGTCGGAGCCGAAGGTCTTCCGGGGTCGCTCCCTTCGGAAGCTTCGAGCTGTCAGGGGCTTCGCTCGGCGGTTGGAAGCGCTGAGCGCCAGGGGATAAAACGACTGCGGTCGCAAGCAGAGTGTCGGAGGGGCTCAGTAGCTGTCGGCTCGCAGTCGAGCTATTATGAAGAGTCTGATGCTCGGAAGGTAAGGCTGGAGTAGAGGCAAAGGGCGATACGCTCAACGACATGGCGACCGCTACCCCTAGGAGTCTTCGGGAGAATCGATGGTCCATCTTGACCTCCTGTCAGGGTTATCAGGCCAAAGCTGGCAAGAATCAAGAAGCCGTGACGATCCGTTCTTGCTGAAGAGCCCCTACAGAGCGGGCAGTTGGAGAGTCTTATATCCTGCTTCGATCAGTTTGTCAAGCGTTTTAACGCACGATACGTTCCTAGCAAGGACGTAAGGGAAGGGTCGTGCCAACGTCAACGCAGCCCGAAAGGAGAAGTCGCGTCGCTGTAACGAGCGACCTGCGACGAGCATCAGGACGTTGACCGTAACGACTCGTCCACCCAAGTGAGGTAGTCAGGGGATCCGGCGAGAATGGGTAGCGCGACCACTTCCGGTACCGTGTAAGAGTGCAACCCTTTTACGACTTCAATGACGGAAGGGAGGAGATCGCTTCGGCTCTTTACTAACATAAGCACCTCCTCCTGGTGTTCGATCGCCCCCTGCCACCAAAAGAGAGAGCACATACCAGCCGAGATGTTGACGCAGGCCGCCAGTCGAGACTCGACCAGCGCCTTGCCGATCGCCTCGGCCTCCTGTCCGGAGCTTGCTGTAATGAGGACGACGATATGAGTCGTTGTCGGTTCCATTTCCTCCTCCTCGAACAAAAACGATAGACCAGGCATCCTGCCTTAAAATTCAATAGATTCAGGCAACATTAACCGATGGGGTACAATTGGTCAAGAAGTTTTCTAGCCGTGAGCTATTAATGGGGGTAGCATAAAAATCTAAAATATTTTTTGCAAATAATCTTGACATCAGTTGACTAATGTCTTAGTTTATCCTGTGAGAATTGTAGAGAACAAATTCACTCTTCGTCAAATTGACAATGACAATTTCTTATCAGGAGGGTAAGAGGTGCCAAAAGTTCTCGGTATTGACCTCGGAACAACCAATTCAGTAATGGCCATCATGGAGGCCGGAGACCCAGTCGTGGTCCCCAATGCCGAGGGCGGTCGATTGACCCCGTCGGTCGTGGCCTTCTCGAAGGAGGGGGAGCGGCTGGTGGGTCAGGTCGCCAAGCGGCAGGCAACCACCAACCCTGAAAATACGATCTTTTCTATCAAGCGCTTCATGGGTCGACGTTATGAGGAGGTCAGCCAGGAGATCAAGCTGGTGCCGTACAAGGTGGCTCGAGCCGGTAATGGTGATGCCTCGGTTGAGGTAAGAGGGAAATCTTATTCGCCGCCCGAGATCTCCGCCATGATCCTCCAGAAGATGAAGACGGATGCCGAGGCCTATCTCGGGGAGAAGATCACGCAGGCGGTGATTACCGTTCCCGCCTATTTTAATGACTCGCAGCGTCAGGCTACTAAGGATGCCGGCAAGATCGCCGGCCTCGAGGTACTCCGGATCGTGAACGAGCCTACGGCAGCGTCGCTGGCCTACGGGTTGGACAAAAAGAAGGACGAAAAGATCGCCGTCTACGACCTGGGAGGGGGGACATTCGACGTTTCGATCCTGGAGTTGGGTGAAGGGGTCTTTGAAGTCAAATCCACCAACGGCGATACCCACCTCGGGGGCGACGACTTCGACGAGCGGATCATCTCGTGGCTGGTGGATGAGTTCAAGAAGGATCAGGGGATAGACCTGCGCAAGGACCGGATGGCGCTTCAGCGTCTGAAAGAGGCTGCGGAAAAGGCCAAATGCGAGCTCAGCACGGTGCTGGAGACCGAGATCAACCTGCCGTTTATCACAGCCGACGTCTCCGGCCCGAAGCACCTGAGTATCAAGCTCACGAGGGCGAAGCTTGAGCAATTGGTCGAGGACCTGATCCAACGGTCCATCGGGCCCTGCCGTCAGGCATTGAAGGATGCCGGTCTCGATCCAAGCAACATCGATGAGGTCGTGCTGGTGGGCGGGCAGACCAGGATGCCGAAGGTCCAGCAACTCGTCCGGGAGCTTTTTGGGAAGGAACCGCATAAGGGGGTCAATCCCGATGAGGTGGTCGCGGTCGGCGCAGCTATCCAGGCCGGTGTATTGGTGGGCGACGTCAAGGACGTGGTCCTCTTAGACGTGACACCGCTTTCGCTGGGGATCGAAACCTTGGGTGGGGTCATGACTCGGCTGATCGAACGGAACACCACCATCCCTACCCGCAAGAGCGAACTCTTCACGACGGCGGCCGATAGTCAGACCAGCGTGGAGATCCATGTCCTCCAGGGAGAGCGGCAACTGGCCAGGGACAGCCGGACACTGGGCCGTTTCCACCTGGTGGGAATCCCGCCGGCTCCGCGCGGCATTCCGCAAATCGAGGTCGCCTTCGACATCGACGCCAATGGAATCCTCAACGTTGCCGCCAAGGACCTTGCCACCAGCAAGGAGCAGAAGATCACAATCACCGCCAGCTCCGGACTCACCAAAGACGAGATCGAGCGAATGGTCAAAGAGTCCGACCGGTGTGCTGAAGAAGATAAGAAGCGGCGCGAGGAAATCGAGGTGAGGAACCAACTCGACAGCCTGTGCTATCAGACAGAGAAGATGCTGAGCGAGAATCGCGAAAAGCTCCCGATCGCCGAGCTGGGCACCTTGGAGACCGCCATCAACGCGGCCAAGGAAGCCCTGCAGGGCGAAGAGGTGGGCAAGCAACGCGAGGCGCTTGATCAGCTTACCAAGGCCTCCCACCGGCTGGCTGAGCTGCTCTATCAGCAGGCCCAGAGCAAGCAGCAGGCTGCCCCCCCTGGTGGGCAGGCTCAGGGTGAGCCGTCGCACGGGGCGCCGGAAGGCGGGGTGGTCGATGCCGAGTTCGAGGACCTCGGCGGTAAAGGCGACAAGAAGTAGAGGAGAGGAGGTGACACAGGTGGCGATCGTTCGATGGGATCCATTCCGCGATGTTATGACGCTTCAGGAGCGGATGAACCGCCTGTTCGATCAGGCGCTGTCCCGGACCCGTATGGATGACGAGGAGGGGTTGACAGCCTCCATGTGGTCGCCCGCGGTTGATATCTTCGAGACCTCCGACAGCATCGTCATGAAGGCGGAGCTGCCCGGGGTGAGCCGGGACAATATCGACATCCAGGTACAGGACAACACCCTGATGTTGAAAGGGGAGCGGAAGTTCGAGCGCGAGGTTCAGGAGGAAAATTACCTTCGGATCGAGCGCTCATACGGGGCGTTTCAACGCGCCTTTAACCTGCCAACCGTCGTCCGGCAGGACAAGATCAAGGCAGTGTTCAAGGACGGTGTGCTGGAAGTGACTATGCCGAAAGCGGAAGAGGCCAAGCCCAAGCAAGTCAAGATTGACGTGAAGTGAGAGGCGGCGAACATGGGGGTTCACGGATGGGGTTCACGCTCCGCCTGAACCCCCGCTTTCGTTGAGTCCGTCACAAGAACAGAAGCCGGCCCCTTGGTGGAAAGCATGAATAAGCGGGACTACTATGAGGTCCTTGGCGTTCGCAGGGGCGTCTCGGACAAGGAGATCAAACACGCTTACCGGCGCCTGGCCAGAAAGTACCATCCTGATGTCAATCCCAACAACAAAGCGGCCGAGGCAAAGTTCAAGGAGATTACCGAGGCGTATGAGGTCTTGAGTGACCCGGCCAAGCGCCAGCAGTATGACCAGTTTGGGCACCAGGTCTTTGGCGCGGGGCCTGAGGCAGGCCGGCAACCCGGAGCGGGGCCGGGTGGGTTTGACTTCAGCCGGTTCGATCTCGGGGGTCCGGGCGGGATAGAAGATATCTTCTCTGACCTCCTGGGCCGACATGGGCAGGAGGCCCAGACCGGGCCATCCAAGGGCGAAGATCTCCATTACGCCGTTGACCTGAAGTTCGAAGATGCGGTTCGGGGCCTCTCCACCGAGATCAGTCTCCAGCGGCGCGCCCTTTGTCCCTCCTGCTCGGGCACAGGGGCCGGGACGGGAGGCCGGTTGTACGCCTGTCCTGCCTGCGAAGGCAGCGGGCGGGCGCGAGGGAGGCTTGGGCTCTTTGGCGGACATCAGGCGTGCTCCAGGTGCCGTGGAACTGGAAAGCTGCCATCGTCCTTGTGCAACTCCTGTGGTGGAGTAGGGACGGTGCTCAAGGCCGAACGGATCGCTGTGAAGATCCCGCCGGGCGTGGAAAATGGATCGAACGTCAGGGTCCAGGGAAAAGGTCATGCGGGACGAGCGGGTGGCCCACCAGGCGACCTCTACATCGTGACCCGCGTCCGCTCTCACCCCTTTTTCGAGCGGAAGGGTGATAATATCTACTGCGAAGTGCCGATTTCCGTGACTGAAGCCGCGCTGGGGGCGAAGATCGAGGTCCCAACTGTAGACGGGAAGGCTTCGATGCGAATCCCCCCGGAGACGAGTAGCGGGCAGGTCTTTCGTCTCCGTAATATGGGAGTGCCGCACCTCAAGGG
>JAGWRQ010000199.1 GCA_028869615.1 Candidatus Methylomirabilota bacterium
GCGATATGATGAAACTAAGGCGTGATGCGTCGAGGACGTTATCATGGATCTGCTGGGGCGGGGGCAGTCAGAAGGGGCGTGGAGATGCTGTTGAAGGGTGAGGAGGAAAGCCATGGCAGAGGTGAAGGTCGGTTACGTCAAAGACTATTTCGCCAAGGTGGGGGTGGCCGGAATCGAGATTACCGAAGGGTACTTAGTGGTAGGTGACACCATTCATATTAAGGGTCATACGACCGAGCTGACCCAGCGGGTGGACTCGATTCAGCTTGAACATCAGACCCTGCAGCGAGCGGAGCCGGGCCAGGTGATCGGGGTCAAGGTCCGCGAGCGGGTCCGGCCACACGATCAAGTCTTCAAGGTCACAGAGTAGGGAACGACCGCCAGTCTGAATAGCTTGTACGTTAAGCGCGCTTCCTTCCGTTGCTGATAGCGTGCGTGATGATCGGCCGCCTTCTATCACGCTTCAGCGCAGGCTCCACCGCAAAGAGGTTGACATGTTTTTTGGATCGCGTAAGTATGTAAGTGCTTACTTGTGTTAATCGTTGTAAATGCGTTGTCCATATCGAATCTTCGAGGGATCAAGATGAAAGAACGGCTGAGCGCTGAAGAGCGCCGGCAGCAGATTGTCGATGCGGCGGTGGATCTGTTCTCGCGGAAGGGATTCAGGGGGACCAGGACGCGCGAGATCGCAGAGGCCGCCGGCATCAGCGAGGCGATGATCTACAGGCACTTTGCGACGAAGCGTGAGCTGTATTCCGCGATCATCGAGGCGAAGTCCGTGACGGAGGAGTTGCTGGCGAGCGCAGCGACAGCCGCGCAAAGGCAAGACGACGCCGGGGTCCTGCGGGCGCTAGGCCTGAAGATGATCGAGCAGACAGAGGGGGATCCCAGCCTCATGCGGCTCCTGCTGTTCAGCGCGCTCGAGGGGCACGAGTTGTCCGAGATCTTCTTCGAATCCAGAGTTAAAAGTCTGCACGAGTTTCTGAGCAGTTACATCCATGGACGGATTAAGGAGGGGCGGTTCCGGTCGATGGATGCGTTGGTCGCCGCGCGCGGGTTCATCGGGATGATTGTCCATTATTTGCTGATCCATGAGCTGTTCGGGGTGAAACGCCCTCCTCGCTCCTCGCCGGAAAAGGTGGTGGAGCTTTTCGTGTCCGTCTTTCTGAAGGGGATTGAGCAATGAAACGGTACATGCTCCCACGAGGCTTCTGCCTGTCGTATGGAGTCTCACTGCTCCTTGCATTACTGGCCTTGGGCTGCTCCCGGGATCAGACCGCCAAAGGCGCCCAGACTACAACGAAGGAGCAGAGCATCGCGATCACAGTGGGCCCCGTGGAGGCCAGAGATCTTCAGCGACGCGTAGAGGCCGTCGGGACTCTCGAAGCGGACGAAGAGGTTGCGGTGTACGCTCAGGTCTCAGGGTATGTTGAGCGGATCATGGTTGACCTGGGAGACCGGGTGAAGGCGGGGCAGCCGTTGCTGCAGATCAACCAGGCGGACTTTCAGTTGCAGGTTCAGAAGGCTGACGCAATCCTCCAGCAAACGCGGACGAGACTGGGCGCGCTGAACGGCGGGGATATCCTGTCTGACGACCAGCAGCCGGTGGTCCGCCAGGCCAAGGCCAACTATGATGACGCCGCCTTGTGGTATGAACGGATGCAGAACCTGTACAAGGAAGGGGCCGTGTCGCGGAACGACCTTGATACGGCGATGGCGAAGCGCGATGCCTTGAAGGCTGCACTTGACAGCACCCTGGGTCAGGTGCGAGCGCTTCGGGATCAGCTCAGGGAGCAGCAGGCGGCGTTGGAGCTTGCTCGTCGGAACCTCCAGTACACGGTGGTCCGAGCGCCCATCGATGGGTCCATCAAAGAACGGGAGATTTCCGCGGGCCAATACATTGCCGGCGGCAGCATACAAAATACCAAACTGCTGACCCTCGTCCGTGACGATCCCTTGAAGCTGAAGGCGTCGGTGCCGGAGCGGTTCCAGGGGCAGATCCGACCGGGCCAGGAGGTGAAGGTGCAGGTTGAGGCCTATGCAGGCCGGGAGTTCAGTGGAACCGTAAAAAGGGTTGGCCCGGCCGTCTTCACCGATACCCGAACATTTCCGATCGAGGCCAGGGTGCCCAACCATGAGGGGTTGTTGAAGCCGGGCTCCTTCGGTAAAGCGTGGCTCCAGATCCGGGTTGATCACGGCGTTCCCTTCGTCCCGGAGGAAGCGGTCTACTACTTCGTAGGCATCACTAAGGCGTTCGTGGTCAAGGACGGTGCCGTAGAGGAACGACAGATCACGGTTGGCGAGCGCCAGGATGGGCTGGTTGAGATCGTCGAGGGACTGAAGCCGGGGGAGCGGGTGGCCACCTCGCGCCTGAGTCAACTGTTCGGCGGAGCCCCCGTCCAGGTGGTCACGAAATAAGCCATGTCACTGATTGATATCTGCGTTCGACGGCCGGTCTTCACCACGATGCTGATCGTCTCCCTCGTCGTTATGGGACTGGCATCCTTCCGGGAGCTGGGGCTCGATGTCTTCCCCAAGGTCGATATGCCGACCGTCACCATCACGACGAGGCTGGAAGGCGCGAGTCCGGAGGAGATCGAAAGCAATATCACCAAGCGGATCGAGGAGGCCGTCAACACGATCAATGGGATCGACGAGTTGCGCTCGACCACCATCGAGGGACAGTCGCAGGTCTTTGTGACGTTTGTCCTGGAACGCAAGATCGATGAGGCGGCCAACGATGTCCGGGAGAAGGTGGGGACGGTCGTCTCGTCGTTTCCCCAGGGTACGGAGGCGCCCGCCATCGAGAAGTTCGACCCCGATTCTGCCCCGATCATGGCGATTGTCGTCTCCGGCAAGCGCTCGGCCCGCGAGATCACGGAGCTGGCCGATAAGCAGATCAAGCGGCAGCTCGAAACCGTCAAGGACATCGGGGCGGTCACCTTGGTCGGCGACCGGAAGCGAGAGATCCAGCTCGTCGTGGATCCTAACCGCCTGGAAGCCTATAACCTTTCGATCCAGCAGGTCAAGGCGGCTGTCCAGCGCCAGAACGCCGAGGTCCCCGGAGGCAACATCACCTGGCAGACGCGGGAGCAGGGGCTTCGAACGCTAGGACGGATTGAGCGAGCGTCAGACTTCAGCGACTTGATCGTCGCGGACTACAAGGGCGCCCCCGTCCGGATTCGAGACATCGGCTCCGCGCTGGACGGCGAAGAGGAACCCCGAACCCTCTCTCGTCTCAACGGCAGCAACGCCGTCTCCCTCCTGATCCAGAAGCAGTCCGGAACCAACACGGTGGCCGTGGTCGAGCGCGTCAAGGCCAAGCTGCAAGAGATCAAACAGACCGTGCCGCCTGATGTTGAGTTTCAGGTGG
>JAGWRQ010000200.1 GCA_028869615.1 Candidatus Methylomirabilota bacterium
CCTTCAGCCCGAACAGCCTGATGCCCAGGGAGAACAGGTCCAGTGGGATCAGGGCGAAGAGCTGTTCCGCCATCAGCTCCGGGATCAGCGGGGTTCCCAGGGTAAACCGCCCGAAGAACATCAATCCGGTCATGAGCAGCGTGCCGGCAAAGCCGCCGACGGCTCCCGCCGTTACCCATTGCCGTCTCGAGACCTGCTGCTGCGCACCCATTGCGTGCTACTTTCTTGCGTGTCAGGCCTGCGTCCCACGCTCGATCACATCATCAATCCCTCATCTACTATAAACGTATCGAACCCCCTCTCGCTTGTCAATCCGACCTTCCTGTCGGCAGACAGGTGCCGCCTTTGTAGACCAGCAATAGGAATCGTCATTGCGAGCGAAGCGAAGCAATCCAGCCCTGTCGCCTCTCCACCAAAAAGACTTGACGCCTCCCGGTTACGTGTTACGCACGCTTTCGTACGAGCCGGAGGCCATAGTGGGCGGCGCCGAGCAGGGGCGTGCGGGGGTTTAATGCGACCTTCACCTCGATCGACCGGAGCAACTCAGCGAAGCGCCCCTTGTCGGCGAAAGCGCGGGTAAACGTGCCGTCCTGGAGTTTGGGAAGGATCTTCGGTGCGATCCCACCCCCGACATACACCCCACCGATGGCGAATGCCTTCAGGGCCAGATTTCCCGCCTCCGCTCCGTACAAGGAGACGAACAGATCGAGCGCTTTCGTGCAGAGCGGGTCGTCTCCTGTCAGCCCAATCTCGGAGATCACCGCGCCTGCGTCATCCTCCGCGATCCGCTTGCGCAGCCACTCCGGCTCCGGGGCTATGCCGCTATCCCGCAGGAACCGATAGATGTTGAAGAGCCCCGGTCCGGACAGTACCCGCTCGTAGCTCACGTGACCACACTCTCGTTGAAGATAGCGCAGGAGTTCGACCTCAAGGTCGCTTTGTGGGCCGAAATCAGTGTGTCCTCCCTCGGTAGCAATTGGATGATAACACTTCCCGTCCCAGTAGAGGGTCGCCTCTCCCAAGCCTGTCCCGGCTGCGATGACGGCGATGTTCCCCTTGCGCGTAAGCCCCGGCTGAAGTACGCACAGGTCGGTCGATTCGAGATGGAGCATCCCGTAGGCTGTTACTTGCAGATCGTTTAGGAGCTTCACTTGCGGAACACGAAGGGCTTCCGCCAGTCTGCGCTCATCCAACTCCCAGGGGAGGTTCGTTGCTTTACTCTTGCCTTCGATCACCGGTCCGGCCATCCCGAAGCAGGCCACGTGGAGCGACGTGTGAGACCCAGGTCCCAGGAACTGGTTAAGGATCTCCTCGAGCGTGCTGTAATGCTGGCTAGGGAACGTGTCTTCGCGGATAGGTTGCAGCCGGTTACCGGCCTCTTCAAACAGGCCGATCACGGTCTTCGTTCCCCCGATGTCGCCGGCCAGGATCATGGGGCTTTGTCGCTGAGCCGACTGGCGGCGGCCTGGTCAACCAGCCACACCAGCCGACCCGCCACTGGCCGGATGAGTTGTGCCGGAAGCCGCTTGGGGTCAGCCGGCCCTTGCAGGACCGCCTGAAGGACGGAGGCCTTCTCAGCCCCGGAGACGAGGAACAGGATCGTCGCTCCTCGATTGAGGATAGGTATAGTCAGCGTCAGGCGAGTCGTCTTCAACTCGGGGATGTAGTTGGGGACCACCCACCGCGCGGTCTCTCGAAGCGCTTGAGTGTATGGGAAGAGTGAGGCGGTGTGGCCGTCAGTCCCCAACCCCAGAAGGATGAGGTCGAAGGCGGGCGGCTCATCTGAGGGCTGCGCGGCAAGGGTACGGGCGATCTCGGCTTGGTACTCACCGGCTGCCGCATCTAGGTCTGCCTGCTCGGCCTGCATCCGGTGCACCTGATCCGCGGGTATCGGAACGCGGTTGAGGAGTATCGTTGCGGCCATGCCGAAGTTCGAGTCCGGGTGGGCTGGGGGCACCGCCCGCTCGTCTCCCCAGAAGACGTGGGTATTCTGCCATGGCAGGCGTGTGCAGTACGGTTCCGCCGCCAGAAGGGAGTAGAGGCCCTTCGGGGTGGAGCCGCCTGCCAAGGCAACGGTGAAGCGGCCACAGCGGGCCACCGCCTCCTCGGCGATCTGGGTAAATCGCTCTGCGGCTTCACGGGCGAGTGTAGTGGGATCGGCTATCACCAGCAGATCGCTCAGGTATCCCACGGTATGCCCGCTCTCCATTTGGCTCGAAAGCCCCCCAGTCATTGCAAACGACCCAGAGCGAGGCGAAGGGGACTGAAGCAATCGCTTAGGAAAAATACGGTGAGATTGCCGCGCTCCCATCGGTCGCTCGCAATGACAGACACATGACACGGTTACGGGTTGACCCACTCCCGGCCGTCGGCCTCGATGAAACGGTCTGCTTCTTTCGGGCCCCAGCTCCCGGCAGGGTAGTACGTCAGTCCGGCGCGACCTGCGGCGGTCCAGGCCTCGAGAATGGGCGTCACCAGCGCCCATGCGCTCTCCACCTCATCACGCCGGATGAACAGCGTCGAATCCCCGAGCATACAGTCGAGCAACAGCCGCTCGTACGCCTCCACGGGCTCGACCCCAAAGGCCTCCCGATAGGAGAAGCCCAATCGGGCCGGTACCAGGCTGATGTGCGGTCCCGGCGGCTTGAGCCCTACTCGCAATGAGATCCCTTCGTCGGGCTGGATTCGGAGCGTGAGGCGATTCGGTTCCACGATGTCCTGCGCCTCATGGCCGACATGGGCCGCATGCTGAAAGAGCAGCAGCGGCGGCTGCTTGTATTGGATGGTGACCTCGGTGACCCGCTTCGGGAGGGCTTTGCCGGTCCGCAGGTAGAACGGCACCCCCGCCCAGCGCCAGTTGTCGATCTCCAGGCGGAGCGCCGCGAAGGTCTCCGTTGCTGTCTCCTCTGCCACGCCGGGCTCGTCGGTATAGGCCCCGAACTTCTTGCCGCTCAGCATGCCGCTGATGTACTGAGCCCGGACCGTTGCCTCCTCGATGCGCGCTATCGGGACGGGACGGATCGCCCGCAGGACCTTGACTTTCTCGTCGCGGACCGCGTCCGGTTCGAAGGTGGCGGGCGGCTCCATCGCCACCAGCGAGAGCAACTGCAGCAAGTGGTTTTGCACCATGTCCCGTACGGCGCCGGCGCTGTCGTAGTAGCCGGCTCGGCCTTCCACGCCCAAGTCCTCGGCTACCAGGAGTTGGACATAGTCCACATACCGCCGGTTCCACAACGGCTCGAAGATGCTGTTGCCGAAACGGAAGGTCAGGATGTTCTGGACAGTCTCCTTGCCGAGATAGTGGTCGATCCGGTAGATCTGCGGCTCACGGAAGACGCGATGGAGTTCGGTGTTCAGGGCTGTCGCTG
>JAGWRQ010000018.1 GCA_028869615.1 Candidatus Methylomirabilota bacterium
AGTTTAGTTTAGCAGAGATTGCATGGAGGGACAACCGAAAAGGGGTCGAGCAGGCGCCAGGCTACGGCCGTCTGGACCTTGCCTTTTCCAAACCCACCAGGGCCTCACCGGACCGCAGTAAGCTGATAAACTGCTCGAGTAATCCAGGATCGCATACACCCTTCTCAGACGCCTGTCGCATGATCGGAAATACCTGGGAGGCATCGAGTGGGAGCTTATAGGGTCGGGCCGTCGTCAGTGCATCGTAGATATCAACGACCTGAATAATCCTGGCCGTAAGGGGAATCTCCTGCCCCCTCAAACCATCGGGATAGCCGCTGCCGTCCCACCGTTCATGATGATGGCGAATGATAGGAAGGACGAATTTCAGCGACTTGAGCGGCTTACATATCCGCTCTCCGATCACCGGATGTGTCCGTATGATCCGCCATTCTTCCTCGGTCAGCTCTGTCGTTTTATTCAGGATCGACTCCGGAACAGCAATCTTGCCGACGTCGTGCAGGTAACCTCCACGATGTAGCGCTTTTAACTGCTCCCGTGGAAGGCCCAAGCTTCGGCCAAGGGTCACGGAGTACAGGGCCAATCGTTCACAGTGTCCATCGGTACACGCATCCTTGGCCTCAACGCTCAGGGCCAACGTACACAGCACATCCTCTGCATCTTCCAACTCATCGGTAAACTGTTTGAGCCTCAGCAGGGATCGTACCCGCGCGATCAACTCCGCAGAGTGAAAAGGCTTGCTCAAAAAGTCATCTGCTCCGACCTCGATTCCACGGATTCTGTCTTGTAGATCGTTGAGAGAGGTCACCATCACGATGGGAATCAGTCGGGTTCGTTCGTCCTCCTTGAGCCGAGCACACACGTCGAACCCGTTCATGCCAGGCATCATGACATCGAGCAGGATAAGATCAGGCGGTTTAGCCGCCACCAGTTCAAGGGCGCGTTCCCCATCCGATGCCGAGATAATCTCATAACCCTGAGGGGCCAGGATCGCCTCGACCAACGTGGTGTTGATCCCCTGGTCATCGACGATCAAAATCGTTCCACGAGGTGGAGGCGCAGGGTCTAGCATCGCACGCCTCCAACGCCAGCCGGCTCATCCCTCTCGCTCATGCCGGCGCGGCTCTTGGCGCTGAAAAGCTCCGGCAGCGACGTAGGCGCAAGCGATACCCCAAACTCAACCTCGAAACGTTCGGCGAGCACTGCCGTCACCTCGCGAATCGAGATTGGACGGGACAACTCCTGCGCCATGCTTGTGACTTTGACGCCCTGGATACCGCAGGGAACGATCAGCGTAAACGGCGCCAGATCCATATTGACGTTCAGCGCAAAGCCATGGCGGGTAACCCAACGGCTGACATGGATGCCTAACGAGGCGATTTTGCTCTCGCCAATCCAGACGCCCGTTCGACCAAGTGAGCGACCAGCCGTGATTCCGAAATTTGCCAAGGTCTCGATCAGGACTTCTTCGAGCTGTCGAAGGTATTGATGCACGTCACGACCATGATCGGCCAGTTTGAGGATCGGATATCCTACCAACTGGCCAGGGCCATGATAGGTCATGTCGCCACCGCGCTCTACCTCAAAAAACTCGACTCCCAGCGAGGCAAGGGAGGATTCCTGAACGCGGAGGTGAGTCTTCCGCCCGGCTCGTCCGAGGGTGACAACCGGCGGATGCTCGACGAAGAGCAGGACATCCCCCAGGCGGTCCTCAGCCCGAAGGGTTGCCAGCCGTCGCTGCAGGGTGAGCGCGTCGGCGTAGGGTACGAGTCCGAGGTCGATCAGGTGCACCTTATACCCTCTACCCTCTCTCATACATGGAGGGCCCGGCCAATGGCGGCCAAGGCGGCCTCACCCATCGCTTCGGACAGCGTCGGATGGGCATGGATCGACCTGGCAATATCCTCCGGAGTGGCCTCCAACGTGATCGCCAGGCCGGCCTCAGCAATCAGTTCGGTGGCATGGGCGCCGATGATATGCACGCCAAGGATCTCTCCATGCGTCGCATCGGCGATCACCTTGACCATCCCTTCGGTCTCACCAAGGGTAATCGCCATCCCGCTGGCGCTGAAGGGAAACCGACCGATGCGTATGGTGTACCCTTTGGCCTTCGCCTTCGCCTCCGTCAAACCGATGCTGGCGACCTGCGGGTGACAGTACGTGCAGCTCGGAATCCTCCTGGGATCCATCGGTGTTACATCATCCAGCTTGGCCATCTTTTCGACTGCGACGATCCCATCATGGGAGGCCTTGTGGGCCAGGAGCGGCGCACCGATAAGATCGCCGATGGCATAGATGCCGGGGACGCTGGACTCCATCCACTCGTTGACCGCGACAAATCCATTCTTCCTCGCGACGCCAAGTTCTTTCAAGCCGCCCACCTCGGAGTTCGGCATCCTACCAACCGCCACCAGGACCGTCTCGCCAAGAAGCTCTTGGCGCTCGCCGTTGCTCGATACCCTGACCTTGGCCTTCCCTGCTTCAACAGTCACCCGCTCAACACTTGTGTTAGTGAGGATCTTAATCCCCTTTTTGGTCAACGCGCGGTGGAGCAGCGCCGTGATCTCCTCGTCCTCATAGGGCAGAATCGTGGGCAGCAGCTCAACGAGTGTCACAGTCGTTCCATAGGCGTGATAGATGTCGGCGAACTCCACGCCGATCGCTCCCGCGCCGATGATGATCATGGAGGCAGGGGCCCGGTTGAGCAACATCGCCTCGGTGCTGGTGAGCACGACCTTACCATCAACCGTCACGTCCGGTAGCAGCCTGGATCGCGATCCGGTTGCCAAGAGGATCCGTTCGGCGCGGATCGTCCCACTCGTCTTTCCGTCCCCGCCTGTCATCTCCAGCTCCTTGGCTGAGGTGAGGCGGGCTTCCCCAGAGAAGACAACGACCTTGTTCTTGCGCATCAGGTACTCAATCCCCTTGGACAGTCGTTCGGCCTTCTCGCGGCTGCGCTTGACGGCGGCGCTGAAGTCCGCCCTGAGGTCGTTCGCGTGAATCCCAAACTCTCCAGCGCGGCGCATAAGGGACAGCACCTGCGAGCTTTGAAGCAAGGCCTTCGTCGGGATGCACCCCCAGTTGAGACAGACTCCACCCAAGCGATCCCGCTCGACGAGGGCCACCCGCATCCCGAGTTGCGCGGCGCGGACCGACGCGACATAGCCGCCCGGTCCCGCCCCAACTACCGCCAGATCAAACGTTCGCTCGTCCCGTCCCATCTCTTCTCCGATTACAGAACGAGGTGAAACGGATGCTCAAGCAGCCACTTCACCTCCTGGAGGAACGTTGCCCCTGTCACGCCATCTACCGCCCGATGATCGCACGACAGCGTCATCCGCATCCGCTGGCCGATCTGCACTGCTCCATTCACCACGACCGGTTTGCTCAGAATCCTGCCGATAGCCAGGATAGCGGCTTCCGGAGGGTTGATGATCGCGGTGAACTCTTCTATCTCATACATGCCCAGGTTCGAAACGGTAAAGGTCGCACCGGTATACTCTTCAGGCTTCAGCTTCCGAGCCTTGGCTCGCTCGGCTACACTCTTCGTCTCCCTGGCGATCTGTGCCAGGCTTTTCCCACCGCAGTCGCGCAACACCGGGTTGATCAATCCGTCGTCAAGCGCGACCGCAATGCCGAGATTGATCTGGGAATAGACGCGAATCCGTTCACCCGTAAATGATACATTCATTGTCGGATGTCGCCCCAGCGCAATTACCACGGCCTTGATGATGATGTCGGTGAAGGTCACCTTGAGGTCCGGCGTCTGGACCTGCATCGCCTCACGCAACTCTGTAGCCTTGTCCATGGCTGCCTCAACCGTGAGGTAGAAGTGGGGCACAGTCGCCATACTCTGAGCCACGCGCTTGGCAATCGCTCGACGCATCGGGGACAGCTCCCGGTCCTCAAACCCTAGCGATGGTGTGGCTGGAGCAATCGCGCCGGCCCGCTCCGCAATCAGCGGCGGCGAGATCGATGGCGCACGCTGACCGGCAGCCGCAGCCGATGGCGTCATGGCATCTACATCGCGGCGGATGACCCTCCCGCCAGGACCTGATCCCTTTACCAGCGACAGGTCGATCCCCTGCGCTTGCGCGAGCCTCTTCGCTAAAGGTGAGGCCTTGACTCGTCCAGTAGCAACCGCTTGAAGCACAGGAGGAAGGACCGGTACAGGAGCGGCTGCCCCAGCCGGCTTCGCGGCTTGACCCGCTATTCCTGCAACAGGAGCCAGCAGTGTCGAGATATCCTCATCCTCCTCCGCGATCATCCCGATCAGGTGACCAACCGGCGCTGACTGGCCAGCCCCGACCAGAATCTTCCGAAGGATACCCGATCCAAAGGCTTCCATCTCAATGTCCGCCTTGTCGGTTTGGATCTCAGCGATGATTTCCCCTCCCTCGACCCGATCCCCCTCTTTCTTCAGCCATCGAAGGATCTTTCCCTCCTCCATGGTATCGCTCAACCGGGGCATGACCACAGAGATGGCCATCGTTGTGTCGTCTCCCTCCTATGTAGAGCCAGGGTTTAGGGTATAGGGTGTCGGGTTTAGACGGCCAGAACCTTCTTCACTGCCGCCATCAGCCGTTCCTTGCTCGGGATCTTGGCGCGCTCCAGATTCTTCGCATAGGGTGTCGGGACGTTCGCGCCGGTAACCCGCTCCACTGGCGCGTCCAGGTAATCAAAGGCCTGCTCGGAAATGATGGCCCCGATCGCTGACCCTATCCCGGCAAATCCGGCGCCCGACTCCATAACAATCGCCCGATTGGTCTTTTTGACCGATTCCATGATGAGCTTGGTATCCAGCGGACGGAGCGTGCGCGGATCCACCACCTCCGCGGAGATCCCCTCCTTCTCCAGTTCGTCTGCCGTCTGCAAAGCCAGCAGGAGCATCGTGGAGTAGGCCACGATGGTGACATCGCGCCCTTCTCGCTTAATTTCGCCGACGCCAAGCGGGATGGTGTAATCGCCATCCGGAACCTCGCCCTTGGTCCCGTACAGCAGTTCCGACTCGATGAAGATGACCGGGTCATCGTCCCGAATCGCGCTCTTGAGAAGTCCCTTGGCATCCTTGGGGGTCCCCGGGCGCACGATCTTGAGACCGGGGACATGATAGAAGTACGACTCCATGCTCTGGGAGTGCTGGGCCGCCAATTGATGGGCCGGGCCGCCAGGACCGCGAATGACCATCGGGACATTGTACTGGCCGCCGGACATATACAGGATCTTCGCCGCTTGATTGACGATCTGATCGACCGCCACCAGCGCGAAGTTAAAGGTCATCATCTCCACAATCGGCCGCAAGCCGACCATCGCCGCGCCGATGCCGACGCCGGTGAACCCGGCCTCGCTGATCGGAGTATCGATGACCCGCTTGGAGCCGAACTCCTCAAGCAGGCCTTGGCTGACCTTATAGGCCCCCTGGTACAGACCGACCTCCTCCCCCATAAGGAAGACACGAGGGTCCCGGCGCATCTCTTCGCGGAGCGCCTGATTCAGGGCCTCTCGATAGGTGATGATCGCCATACGCTTGTTCCCTCCCTCAGCGCTCGGAGACGTAGACGTCGGTGCACAGCCACTCCAACGGCGGCTCCGGGGAGGCATCGGCGTACCGGACTGCCTCCTCCACCGTGGCTCGGACCTCCTTCTCCAGCGCCTTCCAATCCGACTCCTTGATCACCGCCTCGGCCATGAGGCGATCCCGGAACAGCAAGAGGGGATCCCGTTGTTTTTCCCGTTCGACCTCTTCTTTCGTTCGGTAGGTCCCAGGATCCGCCATCGAGTGCCCGCGGAATCGATACGTCTTAGCCTCAATCAAAGACGGGATTCCCTCTCGTCGCGCCCGTTCAACAGCCGACCCCACACACTCCCGAACGGCCAGGACGTCCATGCCGTCCACCGCCTCGCCGGGCATCCCGTACGTTTCAGCCCGCCGGTACAGCTCCTTGACCGGGGTGGCGCGCTCCACAGCCGTGCCCATGCCGTAGCGGTTGTTCTCACAGATATAGACGATCGGCAAGTGCCACAAGGCCGCAAGATTGAGCGCCTCGTGAAACACCCCCTGGTTAACGGCCGCGTCTCCGAAGAAGCAGAGCGTGACCTGATCCTTCCCCTCGTACCGGCTCGTGAAGGCGGCGCCGGTCCCGATCGGGATCTGCCCGGCCACGATCGCATGCCCACCCAGGAAGTTGTGGGTCTTGTCGAACAGGTGCATCGAGCCGCCCTTGCCTTTGCAGAGGCCGTCTGCCCGCCCGAACAGCTCCGCCATGATCTTCCTTGGATCGCAACCCCTGGCTAAGGCATGGCCGTGTTCCCGGTAGCTGGCAATGACGTAGTCGTCCGGCCGCAACACAGAGATAGCGCCTGTCGCCACCGCTTCCTGACCGATATACAGATGAAGGAAGCCGCCGATCTTCCCCATGGCGTACATCTCCGCGCACTTCTCCTCAAATCGCCGCATCAGGAGCATCTGCCGAAGCAGATCCACCAGCTCCTTCCGCTCTAACTTCTGCATCGCTCAGCCCTCCCGCTCTCACGCTTCCGGCCGACCTCCTCAGCTTGGCCGCGGGCATGGTACGAACTCCGGACCAACGGCCCGGACTCCACGTGCTTGAATCCCATCCCTTCCCCGATCACCTTCAATTCTCCGAACTCCTCCGGGGTATAGTATTTTCTAATCGGTAAGTGCGCGTGACTTGGCCGCAGGTATTGTCCCAGCGTCAAGATATCGCAATCTACTTCCCTGAGGTCCGCCATCGTCTGGAGCAATTCTTGCCATGTCTCCCCGAACCCCACAATGACTCCTGACTTCGTTACCAACTCCGGCGCCATTCGCCGGGCCCTGGCCAGAAGCTCGAGTGACCGCTCATAGCCCGATCCAGGGCGGACCTCTTGATACAGTCGGAGAACAGTTTCCACGTTGTGGCTGAGAATAGTCGGCGCAGCATCGACAACGGTTCTCATGGCTGCCTCACTACCACGAAAATCGGGAACGAGCACCTCGACACGGCATTCCGGCGAAAGCTCCCGAATTCGATGAATGACCGCCGCAAAAATCCTCGCTCCACCGTCGGCTAGGTCATCGCGATTGACGGAGGTGATAACCGCGTGGGCCAACCCGAGTTCGCAAACCGCCTTGGCCACACGCGCCGGCTCGGCCAGATCGAGTTCGGTCGGCCTGCCGTGCGTAGCAGCACAGAAACCACAGTTGCGGGTACAGATCTCGCCCAGGATGAGAAAGGTTGCAGTAAGCTGCTGCCAGCACTCGCCGATATTCGGACAAAGGGCCTCTTCGCAAATGGTGTGAAGCTGCCGCTCCCGGAGGAGTCGCTTCAACCGAAGGTAATTGGGTGATCCCGGAGCTTTCACCTTCAGCCAAGGTGGCTTGGGTGAGCCACAAATCTCAGGAGGCGATAACAGCGACGTTGCCTTAGCCGGTTGGAGCACACATACCTCGTTTGAGCCCGCAAAAATAATGGGTTAGCTCGCTGTTTGGGCAGGCGGAATACAGGCGCACTGTGTGTTCTTCTACCATGTCTTGACCCGCCTGTCAACCTTCCAAGGACGCAGTGATCTGGACGATCACCCGCCGCTCACGCGGGCCGTCAAACTCCATGAGCATGATGCTCTGCCAGGTTCCCAACACCAGCTTCCCCTTCTTCACCGGCACCGTTTCACTCGGGCCGAGAATGGCCGCCTTGATGTGGGCCGCCGCGTTATCGTCGATTCGATCGTGGCGCCAGATCCCCTCCGGGACCAGCTTCGCCAGTGCATCCTGGAGATCTTCGCCGATGTTGGGGTCGGCATTCTCGTTGATGGCGACAGCCGCGGTCGCGTGCGGCACAAAGACACAGCAAAGTCCATCATCCGAGCCGTCCTGAGCCACAATCTCCCGGACCTTCGGCGTAATATCGATCACCTGCAATTGTTGCGTCGTCTTGACGAAGAACTCGCGCATCTGCGGCATCATCCCGCCTGCGCCCGAACGGGAGGAGTGCGGGAGGCAGCCCTTGCAGCAAGCAACTGTTCAAATCTTACCTCCGGCAAGGCCGGCCTCCCAAGCCCCATCGAGCGAAGGCCTTCGGTACCGTGGTAGTCAGAGCCGCCGACGGCCACTAGACCGTATTCCAAGCACATGCGCTCATACCGGAATAACGATTCGGTCGTATGCTCCGGGTGATACAGTTCCAGTCCATTCAGTCCATGCTGCACGAGGAATGGAATGACCTCGTCGTGGCTATACTGTCCCGGATGCGCGAGGGATGCAACACCTCCGGCCTCCTTGATGGCACGTATCGCCCTAGCGGCAGGAATCCTGGAACGTTCTACGTAGCCTGGCTTGCCGGACGTGAGATACCGATCAAACGCCTCTTTCAGCGACGCCACATATCCGTGCCTGATCATCGCCTGTGCCACATGGGGACGTCCAACTGAATGGCCTGGCGCCAGCCTCAAGACCTCATCAGCATCCAGTGGAAGACCAAGGGCCCAGAGCTTCTCGATCATCCGACGAGCCCTCTCGATTCGGTCGTTACGGGAGGAGACAAGGAATTCGTCGAGTCGGTTATCATTTGGATCAATGAAATGCCCCAGGATGTGAACCTCCAGGTCTTCCACATGGGCGGTGATCTCGATACCGGGAACGAACTGCACACCTATCCGCGCGGCCTCTACACCTGCCGCAGGCAGACCCTCCACGGTATCGTGATCGGTGACGGCCAGGACGGAGACGCCGGACCTTTCCGCCAAACGGACAAGTTCTGGGGGAGAAAGCGTGCCGTCCGAGGCGGTCGAGTGGGTGTGCAGATCGATAAGGCGCATGGGGCAAGTGGGGAGAGACTAGTGGCTGGCCACCAGTCCCTGATCACCGGTTATGAGTGCGACCCGTTGCGAAAGCAGACGCTCAGGGTGGCTATAGACATTAAACCCTTCGCCACGGCAGTAACCGATCACGGTGATGCCGAAGCGCTTGGCCGCGGCAATGGCGAGGCCGGTGGGTGAGGTTCGAGAGATGATAAATGGGGTCCGCATATGGGCCCCCTTACGGAGCATCTCGGACGAGATGCGACCGGTGGAAAGAAGGATATTGCCGGCGGTCGGAATCCCCCGCAGCAGCGCTTCGCCGTGGATCTTGTCCAGGGCGTTATGTCGGCCGACGTCCTCAGCGACGAGCAACAAGCTTTTACCGTCGCTCAGGGCGGCAGCGTGAATGCCGCGCGATTCCCGGTAGAGATACGCCTCGGCATACAACTGTTTCATGAGATCGAACGGTTGCTCCGGGCGCAGGGTCGCCTCTTCGGGGAATGCCTTAAACCCCTCCATCGGCATACCGAATGTGATACCTCCGGTGCACCCGGAGGTCAAGATGCGGCGACGCGGGGGGGTAAATGCCTTAGTCAGTCTGACGTCCGCCACCGCCTCCTCGGGGAAGATCTCCAGCGCCTTCACCTCATCGAGCCCCCGGATGATCCCCTCAAAACTTAAAAATCCCAGGACCAGGCAATCAAGCTTTACCGGCGTGCACAGCAACGTCGCCAGCTCAAACCCGTTGACAAAGATCGTGAGGGGCTGCTCCCCCACCACCGGGATCTCCACCGTCTCGAACGATCCGCCGCGATATCGAACAATCCGATGCATGGACATCTTAGCGCCAGAGGACACCCAGGAAGTGCCCAATACCGTAACCTGCAACCGAGACTAGCAGCCCGATCGCCACCATTTCCAGCCCGCTACGCCACCAGGCTTTCCGTGTCAGGAGCGTCTTGCCTGCTCCGGTTGCAAACAGGGCCGACGCGGCCAAGGCGACCGAAGCCGTAAACGCCCATCTGAGTTCGAGGAAGAAGTAAGGAAGGATCGGGAGGAAAGCCCCGACAAAGGAGGACGCCCCCATCAGCAGGCCAACCTTGAGCGGGTTATCGAATCGCTCCTCAATCAGCCCCAACTCTTCCATCATCATTGCCTTGAGCCACAGTTCCCTGTTCGCCGTTACGCGCGCAACCACCATCTCGACCTCATCTTCCGAGAAGCCCTTGCTCCGGTAGATCTGACGCATTTCGTCGCGTTCGCTCTCCGGCGCTGTCTCGATTTCTAACCGTTCCCGAGCGATCTCCCGCTGGTAGAACTCCCGTTCCGATTTGGTCGAGAGATAAGCGCCGAATCCCATCGACAGGGTCTGGGCAAAAGCCTCCGCCAGGCCGGCGATCACGATCACGCGCCAACTGGCGCTTGCGGCATTGACCCCTGACAGAAAACCGATCGTCGTAATGAGACCATCGTGGACCCCAAAGACGATCTCGCGTATGGCCCGTCCCTTTGGAGAATGCCAGCCTTCCTCAACTTCAGCAATTCCAGGGGCAGCCGCGTTCATTCACTCGCCGCTTACGCGGGGTTCTGACACCAACCCCCTTATTCAGCCAGTATCTGGAGTTGGATCTGTCGCTCTCTCGGTCCGTCCAACTCGGCAAAGATTATGGACTCAAAGGTCCCGAGACTCATCTCCCCATCCACGACCGGAACTGAAAGCTGTCGGCCAAGCAGGAGCGAGCGAAGGTGTGAGTCAGCGTTGTTCCGATCGCAATCAGAGTACGATGGATCGTTGTGACGATAGCCGTCTCCATGCCCGACCAGGTGGTCCAGCAGAATCCGGAGATCGTGGAGCAAGGCCTCCTGCCACTCATTAATGAAAAGCGCCGTCGTCGTGTGAAGGGAATTGAGGATGATCAACCCCTGCTTGATCTTATACCGCTGGAGCAAATCTCGCACACGCTTTGTCAGGTCCATGAACTGAAGTCGATCCTCCGTATCCACCTTAAACGTTTCGTGCCTGATTACCATGCCCTCCCTCCGTTGATTTGCGAACTCTCCAAGAAGATGCCTGCCGCCTCGGATAGCGGCACCACCCTCCTCAGACCCGAACGCGTACCACTGTCGACCATAAACGCCAGGCCTCCGCACCGACTACCCCGACTCGCTTCGACTCGGCTACCAGTCAGGGTGAAGGTCGGGCCGCTGTTTCAGCGCCTCCGCTAGTGGCGTCATCAGACGCTCCTTTCCGTACACAAAACCACCCCGCTCGTAAGAGGCAATCTCGTACTGTTTGCCCAGCACAATCGCTTCCTCCGGGCAGGCCTCCTCACAGTAGCCGCAAAAGATGCAACGCAGCATGTGAATCTTGTACACTTTGGCGTAGCGCTCACCCTTGGAGTGGCGCTCTTGCTCAGTATTCTCGGCCGCCTCAACATAGATCGCGTCCGCCGGACAGGCGACCGCGCACAGTTCGCAGCCCACGCACCGCTCCATCCCGTCGTCGCCCACCACGAGCATGTGCAGGCCGCGGTAACGAGGCGCAAGCGGAAGCCGCTCTTCCGGATAGGAGACCGTCACCGGCTTCCGAAAGATATGTTTGAACGTCGTCGCCATCCCTTTGACAATCTCGACAATCATCGTAGCCACCCCGGACGCGCCACATGCGACGTCCCTATGCCGCCTTTTGCCAGGGCAGGTGAAAGAGGCCCTGCTTGCTCGGCCGCTCCTTGGCAATCTTTTCCTGCAATAACATGATTCCGTGGATCAACTGCTCCGGCCTTGGCGGGCAGCCGGGCACATAGACATCAACCGGAACGATCTGGTCCACGCCCTGAACGATGGTATAGGTGTTGAAGATTCCACCGCAGGACGCGCACGCGCCCATGGCGATCACCCACTTGGGCTCGGGCATCTGATCATAGATCCTTCTGAGGACCGGAGCCATCTTCCGGCTCACACGGCCCGCCACAATCATGAGGTCGGACTGCCGTGGCGACCCTCGAAAGACCTCCGCCCCGAACCGGGCCAGATCGAAGCGCGACGCTCCCGTTGCCATCATCTCGATGGCGCAGCAGGCAAGCCCGAAGCTCGCCGGCCAGATCGATGACTTCCTCGCCCAATTGACCAGACTGTCTAGGGTTGTCAGGAGGAGACCTCGCTCAAACTCCTCCTCTTCTACCTTGGAGGGCTTGGTATCCATATCCGTCAACTGAAGGTCTCTCACGCCACCCCCACTTAACATGCGCGTAGACTCCACTGCGTGTCTTTGACGTCGATCCCCTCACGCGCCATCTCATACAACGGCGAAAGCGCCCGCAGGCGGGCCACGTTTTCTATCACACGGGCAGCGACGTAGTCCACCTCTTCCTCCGTGTTCGACCGGCCGAGCCCGAAACGGATGCTGGCATGCGCCAGCTCCGCGTTCAGACCGATCGCCAGCAGGACGTACGAGGGCTCCACCGTCGCGCTGGTACAGGCGGAACCGGAGGAGACCGCTATCCCTTTGAGCGCCATAAGCAGCGACTCTCCCTCGACAAACTCAACGGAGACATTCAGGTTGCCCGGAAGGCGCTCGGTCGGGTGACCGTTGAGGTGCAGGTAGTCAAGCCCGGACCAGAGGTCATTCCGCAACCGCTCGCGAAGCGCAAGGAGACGCGCGGGCTCAGTCTGAAGCTCACGCTCGGCGAGGGCACAGGCCGCGCCGAAACCGACGCAGCCGGGGACATTGAGCGTCCCGGAGCGGCGACCCTTCTCATGACCGCCTCCATCCATCTGGGGGACCAGCTTGACGCGAGGCTTCGTCATCCGCACGTAGAGCGCGCCCATCCCCTTCGGGCCGTAACATTTATGCGCCGACGCCGACAGGAGATCGACCCGCCAGTCGTCTACCGACAGGGGCAGTTTACCCACGTACTGCGCGGCGTCGGTATGAAACAGGACGCCATGGCGCTTGGCAATCCGGCCGATCTCGGCAATCGGTTGCAGCGTGCCGATTTCGTTGTTCGCCGCCATGATTGAAATGAGCACCGTGTCCTTCCTGATCGCCCGCTCTACGTCGGCCGGATCGACCCGTCCGGTTTTGTCCACGGAAAGGTAGGTGACCTGGCAGCCCTCTTGCTCCAGCCGCTTGCAGGTGTCGAGGACCGCGTGATGCTCGGTCCGCGAGGTGATGAGGTGCCGGCCCTTTTCCCGGTAAGCGGCGGCCACCCCCTTTATCGCGAGGTTGTTCGCCTCCGTGGCGCCGCTCGTCCAGACGATCTCTGCCGCTTTACAGCCAAGCAGGTGCGCAACCTGGGCGCGGGCCTGTTCCACCGCCTCCTCGGCCACCCAACCAAAAGAGTGACTCCGAGAGGCCGGGTTGCCGAACCGCTCGCAGAAATACGGACGCATTGCCTCGAAGACCTCCGGGGCAACGGGCGTCGTCGCCAGATGATCCATGTAGATGGGAAGGGTCACCGCCATTCTATGTTCCTCGGCATTCAGCGATCAGCCTTCCGCTTTCAGCAAACAGTACCGATTGCTTCCCATTTTATATGACTGACCGCACACCTATCCCTAAGTCCTTTTTATGAAGTAGTTACAAATTTAGGCAGAGACGGTGCTTCTGCGAACCGAATGTCCTGGGGGGGCCTCACCACGATTCTTCGCGCAAGCCCTTTGTCGGTTGCCGGCACATCGCGATTATTAGGCAAGGGAAAATATTCATAATCAAAGACTTTTCTCCTGAACGGCAGGAATTGAGACACATGCTGTCGCCTTACCCTCCACACCCCTCCTGCCATCGGGTGCTGCCTGCGGAACGCCATCCAGCGGCAAAACAACTCATAGACGACCCCCATCCGTTCCACCACAGAATCGAAACGGGTGTCGCTGTGAAAGCAATCATTCCACATTTTCCTTCCAGAGTAGTGGCGACGGTACCCTTCGCAGCGAAGCTCAATCAGTTCCTGTGAGCTTAAGCTCGGATGCCTGAGTACCGGGGTAAACGTGTCCAAATGGTCAAGGTTAGAATCAACAATATAGCCATGTTTAAGGAAGTATTCGTAGTCCGGCGTGCCAGGCACAGGGCTGACGACGTACCACGACGAATCGCTGGGATTAAGGGTACAGAGCCACTCAATGTGAGTCAGAATGCCGTTGCGGTCCTGTTCCAGGAATCCGATCATGTTGGATGCGTGAACCGTCATGCGGTATTCTCGCTCCACGATCCGGATCAGCTCCTTATAATCCACCGGTATGGCATGATTACTTCGTTCAAAATTTTGATTCTTTTGCACCCGCTTTAAAATGACCGGATCAGGCGACTCAAAACCGAAAAAGATCTGGAAGCAGCCGGACCGTCGCAGTAGGTCAAGAAGCTCCGGATCCTCAATGATCTTCGCATCTGCTTGAATAAAGTAAGGGAGGTCAATGTCGGCGTCAATCATGGCGCGCAGAAGAGTTTTAGCACCAGCCGTATCTTTCGTTTCTCGAATCTGGTTAAAATTGTCGGAGAGAAACATGACCACTTTCACGCCTGCTCGCTTGGCCGCGCGGAGCGAGTCAATGGTGGCGCTGACCGGCTCTTGCCGCAGTCGCGCGCCTTTCACCTCCGGCACTGAACAAAACGTACAGAGCCGGTTGCACCCGCGAGCCGGTTCAATGCCCAGCATCGGCATTACATAGCGGCGCATCTCGTCCGACGATGGCGGAATAATGACGGTAGTGGGCAGTTCCTTCATCCACCGCTGTTCAGTGCCGTACAGCTGCTGCAGTTCTCCATGAACGATCGCATCATGGAGAATGGTGGGCCATACCGCTTCGGCTTCGGCGCACGCAAAACTGATGCCGTTTCCTTCAAGCATTGAGGTATCGCAGGTCATGACATGCGGACCTCCTACAACCAGAAGTTTGACGCCGCGCTCTTTCGCCCAAGCCGCAATGTCGCAGGCGCGTTGGAACTGATTACTCTGCGCGCTCACCAGGGCCAGAAGATCGGCTTCCCGTATCGTATCCAGATACTTCGTATCGGTGCGTACATATTCATCAATAACACTTACCGCAATGTCGCGGCCTGCGCAATTCGCCGGCGTAAGGCTGCGAAGTAAAGGAAGGCCGCCATTCGGCATGAACCCGCGCCAATATTGCTCAAGCCAACCATCCACCCCGTATTTTGCCGGCTTGACAAGCACTACCTTGAACGGACTTAGCACAATACGTCTCCTGATCGCTCGACAATTACATTCTAAAGATACTTTTGCGCGATTGTCAATTTGCATGCTGGCGCAGCAGCTTCCTTTGCGGACCTCATGCGCCAAACTTCTTGAATCTCAAAGCGTTGGCCATTGCAAGGGGTATCAGATCGACAGCTCGCATGGCCGCCAGAGGTCCTTGACCGCACTCTCGTTCCGTGAATCTGCCGGCTCCGGTAGCACGAGACCATCGCGACCGGAGCAGAAAGGGAACCGGATGCCAGCTATGTCCTTTCAGGATAGCCGGCGTCGAATGGTCGCCGGTCACGATAAACACATCAGGGTGGAGCGCAAGAAAATCGGGAATTCGCCGATCCAGCTCCTCCAACGCGGCAACCTTCGCGTCAAAGTCACCGTCCTCGCCGGCCCGATCGGTCCCTTTGAAATGCACGTAGAAGAAGTCGTACTTATCGTAGTTCCTGGACAAAGCGCGCAACTCGTCATCCAGGTCGGCGCAAAAGGGTAACGCCTCCATCCCGACAAGCTTAGCGAGACCGCGGTACATCGGATAACAGGTGATCGCTGTCGCCCGGAGCCGCAGCAGCTCCGGAAACGCAGGGAGCTTTGGCGGTAAGGCAAAGCCCCTGAGCAGGATCATATTGGCCGGCTTTTCTTCCTTCAGTATTCCACAGGCCTCATCCAGAAACTGATTAACCAGCGCTGCCGTCCGTTCGGCCCCGGGGCTGACACCCTTCACAGCAAGCGGTCGCTCGCCTGTGGCCTGGGGATCGGAGTCGGACAGGGCGTCAGAGAGCCCCTTCCCACGAAATACGACCACGAACCGATGCTCCTTGACGGGCCTGACAATGACCTCCACCCCCTCGATCCGGATCTGATCGAGTTGACGGCACAGGCGCTGGCAGGTCTCGGTCGTAATACGACCGGCGCGCCGGTCTACTACCCTTCCCTCTTCATCAAGCGTACAGAAGTTACCCCGGCTTGCTACATCGTTTGAACGAAGTTCCAGGTCGATGCCGCACGCTTCAAGGACTCCTCGTCCGATCTGGTACGTAAAAGGATCGTAGCCAAAGAGGGCGAGGTGCCCCGGTCCGCTGCCTGGGATAATCCCGGGACCCACCATATCGATGAGCCCGCAGAGGGAACGAGCGGCAAGAGCGTCAAGATTGGGGAGATGCGCAACCTCCATCTCACTCCGACCATCCGTCTCTCTCGGCAGACCCCCCAGCCCATCAGCCACGAACAGAACGATCTTCGAGGATGAGGAAATGGCTAGTTGCTTGATAAGTGTCAGATCCATGAGGGTATCGCCTCCAGACAGCGCCGCCCGGGGATGGCGCCGAGGATAACCGGATGGGCGGTCAAAACAGGAGGACCTCCACAACTTCTCCCTTTTCGAGGAGGTCCACATTGGCAGGAATCTCAATATACCCTTCTGCGTCAGCCATCGAGGTAATGGCGCCTGACTCTTTGAAGACCGG
Organism: Candidatus Methylomirabilota bacterium; assembly: GCA_028869615.1. Classification (GTDB taxonomy): domain Bacteria; phylum Methylomirabilota; class Methylomirabilia; order Methylomirabilales; family Methylomirabilaceae; genus Methylomirabilis. The sequence goes on from JAGWRQ010000018.1 coordinate 16,472, forward strand.
GACGACCTCCCCGCCATCGAGGCGAACAGGCAGGTATTGATGCCGCCCGATCGTCGAGGTGTATCGACGGGCCATCGGGGCGTTCAGTGAGGCGAGCGTGCGCCGGCCAAGCCTTGCCATCTTCCGGAGCGCGGGCGCCAAGATCCCATACCCGTTCGTCAAGCATGACGTGGGATAGCCCGGCATCCCGATTAACAGATGGTCTTCCACGACGCCGCACAGTGTAGGTTTCCCAGGCTTGACAGCGATGCCGTGAAACTTCACCTCTCCCATCCGTTGCACCGCCTCTACCATCATATCCCGCTCACCGACAGAGCTGCCTCCCGACAGGACGATGAGGTCGTACGAGAGAGCCTCCCGGATCGTCGAGATCGCCGATTCCAATGTATCCTTCATGATCGGGAAGATGTGTGGAAGGCCGCCGTTCTCACTGATAAGCGCAGAGAGGGTATACGAGTTGATGTCGTAGATCTTCCCTGGACTGAGCATCTCCCCAGGTATAAGGATTTCGTTACCGGAGGGAATCACTGCCACTCGGGGCTTCTGATAGACCGTCACCTTTTGCAACCCGAGGGCGGCCAATACGCCGATCTTACTCGGGTCCAGGCGCATCCCGCACTGCAGAACATGGCTTCCCGCTTTGATATCCTCGCCCATCGGTGAGGCGTGCTGTTGCGGATAGACCGGCTTATAGACCCTCACCTTGGTCCCGTCCAACTCCGTGTCTTCCACCATCACAACGGCATCGGCACCCACGGGCATCGGGGCGCCCGTCGCCACCTGGATGCAACTCGCCGGGCGGACGCTGAGGCGGGCGGACTCTCCCGCGTGAATCACCTCAATGAGCTCAAGGATCTTTGGTGAAAAGTTGCCCGCGCCGAACGTATCCTCCGCCCTGACGGCATAACCGTCCATGGCCGCTCGAGCAAAGGGCGGCACATCCATAGTGCCGCAGACCTCTTCGGCCAGAACCCGGCCCACCGCCTCAAGCAGCGTTACCTGCTCAGTCCGCTCTATCGGCTGGGCCGCGTCCATGACGATTCGCATCCCCTCCTCCAGGTCGAGGAGCGCCTTCATCGGTTTCATCGTCATAGAACCATCCTCGCCCTACAAGCTCTCCAGGTAGCGCTCGGCATCCAAGGCGGCCATACACCCCGATCCGGCGGCCGTGACGGCCTGCTTGTAGACATGGTCCTGCACATCGCCGGCCGCAAAGACCCCGGGGACGCTGGTCATCGTCCCGTGATGCGTCA
>JAGWRQ010000019.1 GCA_028869615.1 Candidatus Methylomirabilota bacterium
TTCTTCCCACCACCGCGCACCTCGGACCGTGTGCGGGTTGACGCGGTCCCCTGACGACGATTCGCCAGTTGCATTCGGACCACATCATGCAATAGATGCGACGGCGCGATGGCGCCGAAGACCGCCTCATCGAGGGCGACATCTGCTGTCTTCACACCGTTCGTATCCAGGGCCTGGACTATAACCGACATCGCCTCAGCCTCGCTTGGAGATCGTAACCAGGCCACCAGCCGGTCCAGGCACAGCGCCCTTCACCAACACTAGGTTCCGCTCTGGGAGGACCTTCACAACCTTGAGCCCCTTCACGCTGGCCGTATCGGTACCCATCCGTCCCGGCATATGGTGTCCTTTAAAGACCCGGGACGGAAAGGACGACGCGCCGATCGACCCTGGGGCTCGGTGGAACATGGAGCCGTGAGTCTCTGGGCCGCCTCGATACCCCCACCGCTTGACCCCGCCCTGAAACCCTTTCCCCTTCGTGACACCGGTAATCCGGACTGTCTCTCCCGGCTCGAAGAGGCCCACGGTCAGAACCTGGCCGACGGCATACTTCGTGCTCTCCGGCGACTCCAGGTGGAACTCTCTGAGATGCTTCTGGGGAGCCACCTTGGCCTTATCGAAGTGGCCCTTGAGCGGCCTGGTGACCTTCTTTGCCTTACGCTCCGCCCGATAGCCGATCTGGATCGCCTCGTAGCCGTCAGTGCCGATGGTCTTCCGCTGTACCACCGGACACGGACCTGCCTCAATGATGGTGACCGGGACGGCATCGCCACTCTCGTTAAACAGTTGCGTCATCCCAACTTTTTTACCAAGCAATCCAATACTCATAGCAGATAACTCTTAGCTGTCATCTCTCAGCTACCGGCTGATAGATGAACGCTGGCGGTTTCACTACAGTTTGATCTCGACATCGACACCAGCCGGCAGGTCGAGCCGCATCAGGGCGTCTACAGTCTGAGGCTGCGCATCCAGGATATCCATCAGCCGAAGGTGGGTCCGAATCTCGAACTGTTCGCGCGATTTCTTATCGATGTGAGGCGAGCGCAACACAGTAAATCGACTGATCTTAGTCGGCAGCGGAATAGGCCCGGACACCCTTGCGCCTGTTCGCTGGGCCGTGTTGACAATCTCCTTGGCCGACTGGTCAAGAATTCGGTGATCGTAGGCCTTCAGTCTGATTCGTATCCGCTGATTTTCCATCGTTCCCTGTTTTGCCCCCCTACTCCACGACCTCGCTCACCACGCCGGCCCCCACGGTGCGGCCGCCCTCGCGGATGGCGAAGCGCAACTCCTTCTCCATGGCGATCGGCTGGATCAGCTCGACCGCCAGGCTCACGTTGTCCCCCGGCATGACCATCTCGGTCCCGGCGGGGAGCGTACAGACCCCCGTCACGTCGGTGGTCCGGAAGTAGAACTGGGGCCGGTAGCCGTTGAAGAAGGGGGTGTGACGGCCGCCTTCTTCTTTGGTGAGGATGTAGGCCTCGGCCTTAAAGCGCGTGTGGGGGGTGATGGAGCCGGGCTTGGCCACGACTTGACCGCGTTCCACTTCTTCGCGCTTGGTCCCCCGGAGGAGGAGCCCGACGTTGTCCCCCGCCTGGCCTTGATCCAGGAGCTTACGGAACATCTCGACGCCGGTGACGACGGTCCGCTGGGTCTCCCGAATGCCGATGAGCTCGATCTCGTCGGCTACCTTGATGATGCCGCGCTCGACGCGGCCGGTCACGACGGTCCCGCGCCCGGAGATGGAGAAGACGTCCTCAATCGGCATGAGGAACGGTTTGTCGAGGACGCGGACGGGGGCGGGGAAGTAGGCGTCGACGGCGTCCATGAGCTCGAAGATGGGGGCGGCCGCCGGGTTGCTGCGGTCGCCGGAGCCCGCCTCCAGCGCCTTGAGCGCGCTGCCGCGAATGATGGGGATCTCGTCGCCGGGGAAGTTGTAGGTCGTCAGCAGCTCGCGGACCTCCAGCTCGACCAGCTCGAGCAGTTCGGGGTCGTCCACCAGGTCGACCTTGTTGAGGAAGACGACGAGGTTGGGGACGTTGACCTGGCGGGCGAGCAGGATGTGCTCGCGGGTCTGCGGCATCGGCCCTTCGGAGGCGGCGACGACCAGGATCGCGCCGTCCATCTGGGCGGCGCCGGTGATCATGTTCTTGATGTAGTCGGCGTGGCCGGGGCAGTCGACGTGGGCGTAGTGGCGCTTTTGCGTCTCGTACTCGACGTGGGCGATGTTGATGGTGATCCCCCGCTCCTTCTCCTCGGGCGCCTTGTCGATCTGGTCGAAGGGGACGAAGTCGATCTTGGGGTTGGCCGCGTGCAGGACCTTGGTGATCGCCGCGGTCAGGGTAGTCTTGCCGTGGTCGATGTGCCCAATGGTCCCGATGTTCATGTGTTCTTTCGTCCGCTCGAATTTCGCCTTGGCCATGGAATACTCCTTTAGAAACGAAACTGAGTCCGACTACCGTCCGCCGAGCCGCCCACCCATACGGGCCACAATCTCCTCCGCAATACTGGCGGGGACAGGCTCGTACCGCGAAAACTGCATCGTGTGGGAGGCCCGACCCTGGGTCGCTGAACGCAAGTCAGTGGCGTACCCAAACATCTCGGACAGCGGTACATCCGCTTGAACCACCTGGGCGGCCGGCCTGGACTCGATCCCGATCACCCGGCCGCGACGCGAGTTCAGATTACCGATGACCTCCCCAAGAAAATCCTCGGGCGTCGAGACATCGACCCGCATGATCGGTTCCAGCAGCACCGGCTTCGCCCGGTTAGTCGCCGCCTTGAAAGCCATTGAGCCGGCAATCTTGAATGACATCTCTGAGGAATCCACCTCGTGATACGATCCGTCAAAGAGGGTGACTTTCACATCGATGACGGGGTAGCCGGCCACCACCCCGGTCTGCAATGCCTCCTTGATGCCTTTCTCCACCGCGGGGATATACTCTTTGGGCACCACGCCGCCCACGATCTTGTTGACAAATTCGAATCCCGATCGAGCAGGGGCGGGTTCCACTTTGATCCAGGCATGTCCGTACTGTCCGCGTCCACCGGTCTGTCGCACGTACCGGCCCTCAGCCTCAGCCGAGGTCGTCACAGTTTCACGATAGGCCACCTCGGGTTTGCCGACATTGGCCTCCACCCGAAACTCCCGCAGGAGCCTGTCGACGATGATTTCAAGATGCAGCTCTCCCATCCCGGAGATGATCGTCTGGCCGGTCTCTTCGTCCGTGCTGGCGCGAAAGGTCGGATCCTCATTGGCCAACGCCGCAAGCCCCGTCGCGAGCCGATCCTGTCCTTCTTTCGTCTTCGGCTCAATGGCCACAGAGATCACCGGCTCAGGAAACTCGATCGATTCCAGAACGATCTGGTTGGTCTCGTCACACAGGGTGTCGCCCGTTCTGGCACCCTTGAGCCCCACGGCAGCCGCAATGTCACCGGCAAAGACCTCTTTGATCTCCTCACGCTTGTTGGCGTGCATCTGCAGCAGCCGCCCGATCCGCTCCCGACTGCCGCGCGTAGAGTTATATACGTGGCTTCCTGAGGTGAGGGTGCCTGAATAGACCCTAAAGAAGGCCAGTTGTCCCACATAGGGATCCGTCATAATCTTAAATACTAAGGCTGCGAAGGGCTCGCTTGCCTTCGGGACCCGAACCACAGATTTTGCGCCTGTCGAATCGAGACCCTCAATGGGCGGCAGGTCAACCGGGGACGGGAGATAGTCCACCACGGCATCGAGTAATAGCTGGACACCCTTGTTCTTGAATGAGGCGCCAGCGAGAACCGGGACCAGCAGAAGCTTGAGCGCTGCGCTGCGAATCGCGGCCTTGATCTCTTCCGGTCCAACCGCGAGGCCATCCACATACCGGACGAGGAAGCTGTCGTCCACTTCAGCGATGGTCTCCAGCAGCCGCTCGCGAGCCTCCTGAGCCAGTGAACGCATCTCCTCAGAAATCTCATCCTCCCGATAGTTCGCTCCCAGTGTCTCCTCGTCCCAGATCACCGCCTTCATTCGGATCAGGTCCACGACACCCTCGAAATGATCCTCTTTGCCGATGGGAAGCTGGACAACCAACGGAACAGCCCCCAGACGCTCAACGATCATCCGAACGCACTGATCGAAATTGGCTCCCATGCGATCCATCTTATTAATGAAGGCGATACGGGGGACCTTATACTTGTCTGCTTGGCGCCACACCGTCTCAGACTGGGGTTCCACGCCGGCCACCGCGTCGAAGAGGGCCACGGCCCCATCCAGTACTCGAAGCGACCGCTCAACCTCAACCGTAAAATCGACGTGCCCCGGTGTGTCGATAATGTTGATCCGATGGTCCCGCCAGAAGCAGGTGGTGGTGGCGGAAGTGATGGTAATCCCCCGCTCGCGCTCCTGCTCCATCCAGTCCATCTCGGTGGAACCCTCGTGCACCTCCCCGATCTTATAGGTCTTGCCGGTGTAATACAGGATCCGCTCGGTGGTGGTAGTCTTCCCCGCATCGATGTGGGCCATGATTCCGATATTCCGGACCGTCTCTATAGGATATGTCTCAGCCATGCCAATATTCCTAGTTCCGGGTTTCGAGTTTGTATTTCGGGTTCTTAACTCGAAATTCGACGCTTCTCATTACCAGCGATAATGGGCAAATGCCTTGTTCGCCTCCGCCATCTTATGCGTATCTTCCTTTTTCTTCACCGAGTTTCCCCGGTTGGCCGCCGCCTCTATCAACTCGGCGGCTAACCGCTCTGCCATCGTCTTCTCTGTGCGCTTTCTCGAGAAGCCAATGATCCAACGGAACGCCAGGGAGGTTCTGCGATCCGCTCGGACCTCCACCGGCACCTGATAGGTCGCGCCACCTACCCGACGCGACTTGACTTCGAGGACCGGTTTCACATTGTCCACAGCCTGTTTGAACATTCGCAACGGATCGGTTTTCGCCCGATCCTCAATAATCTTCATCGACCCGTAGACAATCGACTCGGCAACGCTTTTCTTGCCTTTGACCATCATAGTATTGATGAACTTCGCAACCATTCGGTTGCTGTACACAGGATCAGCAATCGTCTCTCGTTTCTCGGTTACTTTTCGTCTTGGCATGAAGCGTTCCCCGAAATGTTGAGCTCTACACGTGACCAGAAAATTAAAATCGGCGCTTCAGGCATGGTCCGTGAAGAGCCGATTGCCTCTTCGGTATAGAAGGTCGTTAACCGGTTTTTGGTCTCTTGGCCCCATAGAGGGATCGAGCCTGTTTGCGATCCTGGACTCCTGCCGTATCGAGAGCGCCGCGAATCACATGATAGCGGACACCCGGCAGATCCTTCACGCGCCCTCCCCTGATCAGGACAATGGAATGCTCCTGCAGATTGTGGCCGATCCCTGGAATATACGTTGTCACCTCAATCCCATTACTGAGACGCACCCTGGTCACCTTTCGAAGGGCCGAATTCGGCTTCTTTGGAGTCGTCGTATAGACGCGTATGCAGACCCCACGTCGCTGCGGACATCGCTGCAGCGCCGGCGCCTTGGCCTTCTTAACGGCTGCGGCTCGACCCTTGCGAACCAACTGGTGAATGGTGGGCACTGATTCCTCCCTCTTCTAGTCAAACCAATTAATTATACAGACTCAATTTCCATTGTCAAGCATTTTAATGGTGAATTGTTTCAATTAATTATCGAGCGATACGTCTAACTCGTCCGATGCCTCGTCAACTGCCACATTCGTCCCAGTTAAAACTTCCTTCGGTGGCACCACCTCTGGTGTAGCAATCGTGGTCTCCCGGTACCACCTCATCCCTGTCCCGGCCGGAATCAGGCGACCCATAATGACATTCTCTTTCAGGCCGCGCAATTCATCCCTCGCCCCATTGATGGCTGCCTCTGTCAAGACCTTCGTGGTTTCCTGGAACGAGGCGGCGGAGATGAAGCTGTCGGTGGAGAGTGATGCCTTCGTAATCCCCAGAAGAAGAGGCTTGGCGGTGGCCGGAGTCCCGCCTGAGGCCATTGCCCGCTGGTTTTCTTCGAGGAAGACAGCCTTATCAACATGCTCGCCGACCAAGAAATTGGCATCGCCGACCGCCTCGACCCGCACCCGCTTGAGCATCTGCCTGACAATCACTTCAATATGCTTATCGTTGATCTGAACCCCCTGGAGTCGGTAGACTTCTTGGATCTCATTCACCAGGTACTTCTGGAGTTCCTGTTCACCCAGCACGTCCAGGATGTCGTGGGGGTTGATAGGACCGTCCATGAACGGTTCGCCGGCCTTGACCTCGTCCCCATCCAACACATTGATATGCCTGCGTCTGGCAATCAGATATTCCCTGACGTCGCCGTGCTCGTCTCTAACGGATAGCTTGCGCATACCCTTAACGACCCCGCCCAATTCTACACGACCGTCGATCTCGGAGATGACAGCGGCATCCTTTGGCCTGCGCGCTTCGAACAGCTCAGCCACCCGCGGAAGACCACCCGTGATATCCTTGGTTTTCATCGTCTCCCGTGGGATCTTCGAAATGCTGTCCCCAGCCGATACCATCTGCCCCTCCGTCACCATGAGGTGAGCGCTCACAGGCAGCAGGCAGCGGAAGACGGTCGCGCCCGCCTCGTCCTTGATCGAGATCCGAGGCTGTAAGTCCTCCCGTCCGTGCTCCACTACGACGCGCTGGGACAGGCCGGTGACCTCATCCACCTCCTCCCGGATGGTCACCCCATCCACGACATCCCGGAAGTGTACCCTGCCGCCGTGCTCCGCCAGGATCGCGCTCGTAAATGGGTCCCACTCCATCAACACCTGTCCCGCCTTCACCGTCGCGCCGTCCTCCACTTTCAGATGAGCGCCGTAGACGGCAGGGTAACTTTCTTTCTTGCGGCCCTTCTCGTCGATCATACTGATCATGCCATTGCGGTTCATCACCACGTGGTCGCCCTTGGCGGTCTTGACCGTACGCAGGTTCGCAAACCTGACGATCCCCGCTCCCTTGCATTCGAGCGTGCTCTGCTCCACAGCACGACTTGCAGTACCTCCGATGTGGAACGTCCGCATGGTCAACTGGGTCCCGGGTTCACCGATAGACTGCGCCGCCAAGACACCGCATGCCTCTCCCAGTTCCACCAGCCTGCCGGTGGCAAGGTTGCGGCCGTAGCACTTGATGCAGATGCCGCGTCGCGCCTCGCAGGTGAGGACAGAGCGGATTTTGACCCTGTCGATGCCGGCATTTTCGATCTTGCTGGCCAACACCTCGACGATCTCCCGATTGGCCTCCACCAACACCTCTCCCGTGAAGGGATCGGGGACATCGTCCAGGGCTACCCGACCAAGGATTCGGTCACGCAGAGGCTGAATGACCTCGCCCCCTTCGATGAGTGGCGTGACCCATATCCCATTGGGCGTGCCGCAATCCACCTCGGTCACAATGACATCCTGCGCCACGTCCACCAGCCGGCGCGTCAGATAGCCGGAATCGGCCGTCTTCAAGGCTGTGTCTGCCAGACCCTTTCGCGCTCCGTGGGTTGAGATAAAGTACTGAAGAACCGTAAGGCCCTCCCGGAAATTCGCGGTGATGGGGGTCTCGATGATCTCTCCGGAGGGTTTGGCCATCAAGCCGCGCATGCCCGCCAACTGCCTGATCTGCTGCCGGCTGCCTCTCGCGCCGGAGTCGGCCATCATGAAGACCGGGTTAAATTCCCCCTTCTCCTCCGCCTCGATCTCCCGGAACATCTCGTCCGACACACGCTCGGTGACGTGGGTCCAGATGTCGATAATTTTGTTGTAACGCTCGCCTTTGGTGATCAGGCCATCCTGATACTCGCGCTCGATCTTGACGATCTCCTTATTGGCCCCGTCAATCAACTTGCTTTTGGTGGACGGGATGAGCATATCGTCAATGCCGATCGAGATACCGGCCAGCGTCGCGTACCTGAACCCGAGATCCTTCAGATTGTCCAGGAGTTTGACCGTTTCCGCATTTCCGAGGAGGTAGCAGCACTGCGCGATGAGACGGGTCAGCTCCCGTCTGTTCATCTCCTGGTTGATGAATCGGAGGGTCTCGGGCAGGTGTTCGTTGAAGATGCAGCGGCCCGGGGTGGTCTCGACCAGCTCGCCTTCGAGGCGGACCTTAATGGCAGCCATCAGACCCACTTCATCGGCGTCATAGGCTGCCTTCACCTCGTCCAGGTCGGCGAATACTCCGCCCTCGCCCTTCTCGCCGGCCCTGCTCCTGGTCAGATAGTAACAGCCCAGTACGATATCCTGGCTGGGAGCGGCGATCGGTGAACCGTTTGCCGGAGACAGAATATTATGGGGAGCCAGCATCAGGACCGAGGCCTCGATCTGGGCCTCAGGCGACAGAGGCACATGAACAGCCATCTGGTCGCCATCGAAGTCGGCATTGAAGGCCGCGCAGACCAGGGGATGGATCTTGATCGCTTCCCCTTCCACCAGTACGGGTTCAAAGGCTTGCACGCCCAGCCGATGCAGCGTCGGGGCGCGGTTCAGGAGGACCGGGTGCTCGCGAATCACCTCCTCCAGGGCGTCCCACACCTCAGGCCTGCTCTTTTCGACCAGCTTCTTGGCGCTTTTGATCGTCGTCACAACGCCGTCTTTAAGCAGCTTCCTGAAGATGAAGGGTTTGAACAACTCGAGGGCCATCTTCTTCGGCAGGCCGCACTGGTGCAGCTTCAGTTCGGGCCCAACCACGATCACCGATCGCCCGGAGTAGTCCACCCTTTTCCCGAGCAGGTTTTGGCGGAAGCGCCCCTGCTTCCCCTTCAGCATTTCCGAAAGAGACTTGAGTGGGCGATTGTTCTGCCCCTTCAGCGCGCGGCCACGACGGCCGTTATCGAACAGCGCGTCTACCGCTTCTTGCAGCATCCGCTTCTCGTTCCGGATGATGATGTCAGGCGCCCGGAGCTCAATAAGACGCCTGAGCCGATTATTGCGATTGATCACCCGCCGATAGAGATCGTTCAGGTCCGATGTGGCGAAGCGCCCGCCGTCAAGAGGAACCAGCGGCCGAAGCTCCGGTGGTAGGACCGGAATCGCGTCCAGGATCATCCATTCCGGCTTATTGCCGGAATCGATGAGGGCCTCTACGATTCGCAACCGCTTGGTGATCTTCTTACGATTCTGTTGGGAGGTCTCTTGGAGCATCTGCGCATGGAGACCGTCCGCCAACTCGCGAAGGTTCAACCGCTTCAACAGATCCCGGATAGCCCCTGCGCCAATCCCCGCCTTGAAGCCGTCCCCGTATTCTTCACAGGCTTGGCGGTACTGCTCCTCGGTCAAGAGCTGTTTTAAAGCAAAAGGCGTCTTACCTGGGTTTACGACGATATACGCTTCGAAATAGAGGACCTTCTCCAGGTCACGGAGAGATATATCGAGGAGATAGCCGATCCGGCTGGGTACGCCTTTGTAGAACCAGACGTGTACGACCGGGGAGACAAGCTCGATGTGGCCCAGACGCTGTCGCCGCGCTTTACTTCTGATTACCTCGACGCCGCACTTGTCACAGACAACCCCCTTATGCTTGATCCCCTTATACTTGCCGCAGTTGCACTCCCAATCCTTTGTCGGACCGAAGATCTTAGAACAGAAGAGCCCATCCCGCTCCGGCTTGAACGTCCGATAGTTAATAGTCTCCGGCTTCTTCACCTCTCCGTAGGACCACGACCGAATCTTCTCCGGCGACGCGAGTCCGATCCGAATGGCCTTGAAGCTGGTGGGATCGACAGTCTTTTCATCGTAGAATCCGAAAAACTTATCCAACGACTACCTCCACAGCCCCTGGCGATTGTAGAATTCCGTGCTCCGCAATCTGGGCAGAGGGCTAATCCTTTTTCAGCTCGACATCAAGCGCTAAGCTTTGTAGCTCCTTAACCAGGACGTTAAAAGATTCCGGGAGCCCTGGGTCGAGGGTACAGTCGCCTCTGACAATCGACTCGTACATCTTGGTTCGCCCCACGACATCGTCCGACTTGACCGTGAGGATCTCTTGCAGGGTATGAGCGGCCCCGTACGCTTCCAACGCCCACACCTCCATCTCGCCGAATCGCTGTCCACCGAATTGGGCCTTCCCCCCCAGGGGCTGTTGAGTGATCAATGAGTAGGGTCCAATGGACCGGGCGTGAATCTTATCATCCACAAGATGAGCCAGCTTCATGAGATAGATATAGCCGACCGTCACCTCCTGGTGGAACGGCTTTCCGGTGCGTCCGTCATAGAGGACGGTCTTCCCCGTGACGGGGAGGCCGGCTCGTTTGAGCCAGGTCTTGATCTCTTTCTCTGTGGCGCCATCAAAGACCGGTGAGGCGACCCGCAGCCCAAGAGCCCCTGCCGCCCAACCCAGGTGGGTCTCCAGAATCTGGCCCACATTCATCCGGGAAGGCACGCCCAGCGGATTCAGGACTACCTCGACGGGCGTTCCGTCAGGCAGATAGGGCATATCCTCCTCAGGCAGGACCTTCGCAATCACGCCCTTGTTGCCATGTCGACCGGCGATCTTATCGCCGACAGAGAGCTTTCGCTTCATGGCCACGTAAACCCTGACCATCTTGAACACCCCGGGGGCGAGCTCATCCCCTCTGGTTGCCCGACTGATTCGCTCCTCCAGGAGCGTCTGCAGAACGTGGACCTGGTTGTCGGCCGCGTCGCTGATCCTGCTCGCCTTCCGACCCAACTCTTCGTCTAATCGTCCGGCGAGATCCACCAGGTTCTCATGCGACAGCTTGTCCAGAATCTCATCGGTCAACTTCTTCCCCTTGGGAACCATGATCTTACGCGTCAGCCTGCTCCGGATCTCCTTGCCGACATGTATGCCCTCGAGGAGGGAACGCAGCTTCCTGTCCCGATCCGCAGCGATGATGTTGATCTCGTCTTCGAAGTCCTTACGGAGTCGGCTGACCTCTTCGTCCTCAATCGACTTGGCCCGCTCGTCCTTCTCGATCCCTTTTCTGGAGAAGACCTTCACATCGACGACCGTACCGCAGATTCCGGGCGGGACATAGAGCGAGGCATCCCGCACATCCTCGGCCTTCTCGCCGAAGATGGCCCGCAGCAGTCGCTCCTCCGGGGTGAGTACGGTTTCACCTTTGGGGGTCACCTTCCCCACCAGGATATCCCCGGGCTTCACCTCGGCCCCGATCCGGATGATCCCACTCTCGTCGAGATCTTTGAGCGCGTCCTCGCCCACATTCGGGGTGTCGCGGGTGATCTCCTCCTTTCCCAGTTTGGTCTCACGCGCTTCGATCTCAAACTCTTCGATGTGGATAGAGGTATAACGATCGTCCCTGATCAGCCGTTCGCTGATCAGGATCGCATCCTCAAAGTTGTACCCACCCCACGGCATGAACGCAACCAGCACGTTCTGCCCGAGCGCCAGCTCACCGTTCTGTGTCGCCGGTCCGTCGGCGATCACCTGGCCCCTGCTAATCCGCTCCCCCTTGCGCACAATCGGTTTCTGCGTGAGGCAAGTATTCTGGTTACTGCGGCGAAACTTCACCAGGGTGTAGATATCTACCCCTGTATCGTCCCCGCCGTCTTCACCTCTGCCGTCCGAGGAACGGACGATGATTCGGTTAGCGGTCACCGATTCGACGATTCCTCCACGCCGGGCTACCACAACCGCCCCGGAGTCCCTCGCCGCGGGATGTTCCATCCCGGTTCCGACCACGGGCGCCTCCGGTCGCAGGAGGGGGACCGCCTGACGCTGCATGTTGGCGCCCATCAGAGCACGATTGGCGTCGTCGTGTTCGAGGAACGGGACCAGCGACGTAGAGACTCCGACAAGTTGCTTTGGGGCGACATCCATATACTCGACAGTCATTGGGGGAACCGTGACAAAGTTGCCGCCGGTGCGCGCCGAAACCCGATCAGACGTGAAGCGTCCCCGTCCGTCCAACTCCGCGTTGGCCTGTGCGATCGTATACTTCTCCTCTTCATCGGCCGTCAGATACTCGATCTCATCGGTCACGACTCCACTACGGACCTTACGATACGGCGTCTCGATGAAGCCGAAATCGTTGACGCGGGCATAGGTCGACAGGCTGGCGATAAGACCGACGTTGGGACCTTCCGGCGTTTCAATGGGACACATCCGACCGTAATGGGTCGGGTGCACGTCCCGGACCTCAAACCCTGCCCGCTCCCGCGACAGCCCTCCAGGACCCAAGGCCGACAGTCGCCGCTTGTGAGTCAGCTCAGCCAGCGGGTTGGTCTGGTCCATGAACTGAGAAAGCTGGGAGCTGCCAAAGAACTCCTTCAACGCCGCCGTCACCGGCTTGGCGTTGACCAGGTCGTGCGGCATCAGGGTCTCCAGCTCCTGCGTGCTCATTCGCTCTCGGACCGCCCGCTCCATTCGAGCCAATCCGATCCGGAACTGTTCCTCCAGAAGCTCGCCGGCCGACCGGACCCGACGATTGCCCAGATGGTCGATGTCGTCTACGGAGGTCCCGGCCTCCCCATGCTTCAGCCTGAGGAGGTATCGGATAGTCTCTACGATGTCGTCTACCTGGCCTATCCGTCCCTCCATCCCGGCAGGTCGATATCGGCGGCACATAAGGGCATGAACTTCAAGCGGCACGTCAAGGCCAAGCTTGCGATTGATCTTCAGACGCCCAACCTTGGACAGATCGTAGCGCTTCGGATTAAAGAAGATGGATTCGAGGAACGCCTTGGTGGCTTCCTCGTTGGGCGGGTCACCCGGTCGCATTCTCCGGTACATCTCGGTCAGGGCGTCCTTTTCAGAGCGGGTCGAGTCGCGCACGATGCTCTCCCGAATCTCAAATACATCCCGACCATCCACGCTGGCCAGTACGGCGAAGCTGCCCACTCCGCCTTTGAGGACCCGTTCCAGCGTTTCTTCCGTGATCTCCTGCCCACATTCGAGGATCACCTCGCCGCTCTTTGTGTCCACAATATCAGCGGCTGCAATCCTGCCGATCAGGTCCTCTTTATACAGGGACACCTCCGTAATCTTCAGCGCTTGCAGTCGCTTCTGGGCCGCCTTCGTGATTCGCTTGGTCGCCCCGAGAATCAGTTGCTTGGTGTGAGGATCGGGAATATCCTTGCTCACTCGGAAGCTGGTTGCGCCAGGTGAACCCACACGAAGCAGGACTCCCTTTCCCTTCTCGATGCGCAACACATCCCGCGCATAGAACAGGTTCAGGACCTCCTCATTGCTCCCGTAGCCGATCGCCCGCAGTAAGATCGACGCCAGAAACCTCCGTCTCCGGTCTACCCGCACATGGAGTACATCATTCCCGTCAAACTCGAATTCCAGCCAAGAGCCCCGGTATGGGATGAGACGAGCGGAGTAGAGGATCTTACCGCTCAGGTGAGTTTTGCCGCTGTCATGATCAAAGAAGACCCCCGGGGAGCGATGGAGTTGGCTCACTACTACCCGCTCCGTTCCATTGATAATGAAAGTACCATGCGGCGTCATCAAGGGCATCTCGCCCAGATACACCTCTTGCTCTTTGATGTCCCTGATGCTGCCGGCTTCGGAACCGACCGGCTTATCCCAGACCATCAGGCGGAGGGTCACCTTGAGCGGAACGGAGTACGTCATCCCCTTCTCCAGCGATTCCTCCGCGCCGTACTTGGGCATCCCGAACTCGTACTTGACAAAGTCCAGAGACGCCGAGTTGTCGTAATTGAAGATCGGGAAGATGCTGGCGAAAGCCCCCTGAAGGCCGATCTCCTCGCGCGCGTGCGGCGGAACTTTCATTTGCAAGAATTGATCGAAGGACCGTCGCTGGATCTCAATCAGATTGGGGATAGAGATCACCTCTTTGATCTTGCTGAAATTCCATCGCTCAGGCGCCACGCTCTTCTTCACGAGAGCCATACGTCCTTGACTCCTTTTCTTCCTGTATTGCTTGTATTACTTGAGTTCCGCAGTCGCGCCGGTCGCCTCGAGCTTCGCCTTGATCGCCTCCGCCTCCGCTTTCGACAACCCTTCCTTTACCGGCTTGGGAGCGCCCTCGACCAGGTCCTTAGCCTCTTTCAGGCCCAGTCCGGTAATCGCCCTCACCTCCTTGATCACCTGGATCTTCTTTTCTCCCGCGGAGGCGAGGATAACCGAGAACTCCGTCTTCTCCTCGGTTGCCGGCGCTGCAGCGGCCGAAGCCCCGCCGTGGCCGGCCACCGCTACCGGCATCATCGCCGTCGCAGAGACGCCAAATTTGTCCTCAATCCCCTTCACCAGTTTATTGAGGTCCAACACAGTCCATGTCTCGATCGAGTCCAACACGTCATCAACTGTGACCTTTGCCATCGTCACTCCTTTCCTTGACTGTGTAGTAACAGATATGCCGACGATGCCCTGGCCGCTTCAGGCCAAGGCTGGTCCCTACCCCTTCTGCCGCCTCACTGCATCCAGAACCATCAGAAGGGAGCGAAGAGGCCCAGACAGTACAGCCACGAGACCGCGCAGGGGCGACTGCATAATACCGGCGAGTCTGGCCGCAAGCACCTCACGTGGCGGGAGGTCGGCAAGCGCCATCGCGTCTTGCCCGGCCAGCACTCTTCCCTCCGCGAAACCGGCTTTGATTTGGAAAGTCGAATTCGTCTTGCTGAACGCAACTAAGAGCTTGGCCGACGCGGTCGGATCGCCTTTGCCGTGAATAATCGCTGTCGGGCCGACAAGATACGGCTTCAAATCCTGGAGTTCCGTCCCCGCGGTGGCCAATCTGGCAAGGGTGTTCTTCACGACCCGAAGATTCGCCCCCTGCTGCCGAAGCAGTTTTCTCAGTTCAGTCAACTCGCTCATCGCGAGGCCCTGAGGGTCGGCCAGCATGGCGACTGCCGCCCCCGCCAGCGCGGTCTTGAGCTCATCAACTACCGCTGCTTTTTCTGCTCGCTTCACTGTCCCCTCCATGCATGGTAAGGCGGCTGCTCAGCTCTTTGCCAACCCCACCAGAGTGTCAAGGTCCACCCGTACACCCGGCCCCATTGTCGACGAGATAGCCACCCCATTGAGGTATCGACCCTTGCTGGAAGCCGGCTTGGCCCGGATTAATGCCTCCAGCAACGCTATGGCATTCTCATAGAGCTGGTTCGCCGTAAAGGAGGCCTTGCCGAAAGGCGCATGGACGATCCCCGCCTTCTCTGTGCGATATTCAATCTTCCCACCCTTAAACTCCCTGACCGCCTTTCCAATATCGAAGGTGACGGTGCCGGTCTTCGGGTTGGGCATCAATCCCCGAGGACCAAGCACCTTGCCGAGGCGTCCCACCAAACCCATGACGTTCGGGGTAGCGATCGCCCGATCAAATTCGAGCCACCCCTGCTGGATTTTCTCTATCAGGTCTTCACAGCCCACATAATCGGTGCCGGCCTCCCGAGCTTCTTTCTCTTGTTCGCCCTTGGCGAACACCAGCACCCGAACACTCTTCCCTGTTCCATGGGGCAACACGACCGTACCCCTCACCATCTGATCGGCATGCTTCGGATCAACCCCCAGGCGGACGGCCATGTCCATGGTTTCATCAAATTTCGCGCCGGCATTCGACTTCGCCACCTCGATCGCCTTCGCCAAGTCGCATGAGCCCACCCGTGTCACCGCTTCAGCAGCCACCCCGTAGCGTTTTCCGACCTTCGACATATCCCACCCCACAATCCTAGACTACCTCGATCCCCATGGTTTTCGCCGTTCCCTCGATAATCCTGACAGCCGACTCAAGCGACAGCGCATTCAAGTCCGGCATTTTCGTCCGCGCGATCTCTTCCACCTGCTTCCTGGTCACCTTGCCTACCTTCGTGCGATTCGGTTCTTTCGAGGCCTTGGCAATCCCAACAGCCTGCTTCAGCAGGATGGCCGCCGGGGGCGTCTTGGTGACGAACGTGAACGACCGATCCGCATAGATAGTAATGACAACCGGGATGACCAGGCCCTCTTCTGACGCTGTCTGCGCATTGAAGGCCTTGCAGAACTCCATGATATTGACGCCATGCTGTCCGAGCGCAGGACCGACCGGCGGCGCGGGGTTAGCCTTGCCGGCTGGGACCTGGAGCTTCACAATCGCTGTAACTTTTTTCGCCATAAGGACCTCAAATGCAGAAGCTGTTAGCTATGAGCTGTGATCTGTTCTTTCAGACCTTTTCAACCTGGAGAAACTCCAGGTCCACCGGGGTCGGTCTTCCGAAGATGCTGACCATGACCTTTAACCGCCCCTTTTCGGGCTTGACCTCGTCAACGAGGCCGGTGAAGTTAGCGAACGGACCGTCGATGACTCGAACAGCTTCACCGCGAAGAAACATGACCCTGTGTTTCGGTCGCTCGGCCCCCTCCTCTACCTGCTGCAAGATGGTTTGCACCTGCTCCTCCGGAACCGGAGTCGGTTGCGTAGCCGGGCCGACAAAGCCGGTCACCTTCGGGGTATTCTTGACGAGATACCAAAGCTGCTCGGACATCTCCGCCTTGATCAGAACGTACCCCGGAAAGAATTTTCGCGAGGAAACCGTCCGTTTCCCTTTTTTGAGCTCAACCACGTCTTCGGTAGGGATCATGACCTTGGAGATCTTATCCGCCAACCCCGTGGCCGCGGCCCGTTGCTCAATGCTCTCCTTCACCTTATTCTCAAAACCCGAATACGTATGAATGACGTACCAACTTTGCGACATGGTCTGTCCTGCCGGCATCGATTGACCTGGTTACCTGACCACCAAGGTGAGCAGCCTCTGCAACGCGGCGTCTACCACCCCGAGAAAGAGCGAGAGAATAAAGACTGATACGATAACGACGATCGTAGACCCCACCACCTCTTTCCTCAGGGGCCAATTAACCTTTTTCAGTTCAATCCTAACCTCTTGTAAGAATTGAACCAACTGCTGCCACCGTTGCATCATCGTCGTCTTTCTACTCCTCCGGCTTTCCGACTTCGGTAGATTATTTCACTCTGACCCCGAGATCTTACGCTCAGATTTGAGATCTCAAGAGGGTGAATTTGCTGCCACCGAACTGCTGCCGAAACTTTCCTCTCTGCAGTTGCGAAAGGTCCTGCGCCATCATATGGCAGGCCAGGAGGGATTTGAACCCCCAACCCTCGGATTTGGAGTCCGATGCTCTGCCGTTAGAGCTACTGGCCTCTCAGAAGTTCCAGGTTCCACATCTCGATCACCTCAGCCATCAACTCGGAACCTGGAACCGTGACACTGGGAACAGTGTTACTTGGCTTCCTTATGGGCGGTGTGCTTGCGGCACCAACGACAGTACTTGCTCAGCTCAACTCTATCAGGCGTATTCTGTTTATTCTTCGTCGTTGAATAATTTCGCCTTTTGCACTCACCACAGGCCAATGTAATTATCTCACGCATCGATGCTCCGCACGCTCCCTACTCTCTCTTCGAGGGAAGCCTCCCGCTACCTGTAAGCCGTGAATTCCGAGCGACACCTGCCGCCCCCCCTACTCCACGACCTCGCTCACCACGCCGGCCCCCACGGTGCGGCCGCCCTCGCGGATGGCGAAGCGCAACTCCTTCTCCATGGCGATCGGCTGGATCAGCTCGACCGC
>JAGWRQ010000201.1 GCA_028869615.1 Candidatus Methylomirabilota bacterium
CACAACCCGATGAAAATTGAGACCGTTATAGAATCCCTGCTTGGCCAACTTGACGAAGTTCGCCACGGTCCCTGGCGCGTCGTTCTCGTATAGTTCCACCACGATCTTACCGGCCGCCATCTCGATGACAGCCCTTGGACTCTTCGTAGGCTCGGCCTCGGCCACAGCATAAAAACTCAGCAAGAACAGCCCAACCCCCAGTATTCCAATCGCGCTTCGCATCGCATTCCTCCTCTTAGGGTAGAATAGGGTGGCAGTTGTAACGGTGTTCAATACCACCCCGACCTTCACCTGTCAAACCATTTCACGCACACCGACCCCTAGCATATGGTGTACGTTCTGGAATCACCAACTGCTGCGGGCGGCGAGCTGGATTACGGCGCGTGCTTGGCCTCGAACTCGAACAGCAGTAGTTGCTCGGCTGAGCCGATATAGAAGGAGCCAACCTCGAGGATGACCGCTTTGGCTTCCGGATCAGGCGGCGGGAAGAGGAGCAGGCCCTCCCGGTCAAGCTGCGGGGGGACCACCAGCAATTTAGTGAGCACTGTTTCTTCCACCGCCTGCAGGGCCTTGACCGAGTTGCGTACTTCAGCCAAGAGACCGTACAGCTCATCGTACGAGAATGCGGCCGAGCGGCGATTCTGCTGGTCCACCAATACGGCCTGACCCGGATCAAAGTTGATGCGATCTCGGCCTACGTTCTGGATCCGGAGGATGAAAGCGAGAGGACGCGTGGTCCCTTTGGGGCGTAGTGTAAACGGATTCACGAGGGTCGGTCGCCGGGCGTAGTAGGCGTCAAGCTCCTTGTCCGTCAAGGGCTCAACAGTGACGGTTGCCCCGCCAAGGGTGGCGATGATCAGCTCGCCCTGAGCCCGCAACGCGGGCAGACGCTGCGGGCCAGGACGCAGTATCAGTGTCCGCTCG
This sequence comes from Candidatus Methylomirabilota bacterium, assembly GCA_028869615.1. Classification (GTDB taxonomy): domain Bacteria; phylum Methylomirabilota; class Methylomirabilia; order Methylomirabilales; family Methylomirabilaceae; genus Methylomirabilis. The sequence goes on from JAGWRQ010000201.1 coordinate 925, forward strand.
CCCTTGAGGACTGACGCGCACGCGGTCAGCGATACCACGATCAGGAGCAAAAAAAAGCGGGCCAGAGGCCCGCTGAGACACAAGGGTTTCACGCGCGACCGTGCATTCGAACCGCTTCAGACCACAAGCGCTCGCAGGCGGGCAATGCGCTCCTCGATCGGCGGATGGGTGGAGAAGAGTTTGAACAGCACATCCCCGCGCAGCGGGTTCACGATGAACAGGTGCGAGGTGGCAGGGTTGGCCTCCATGGGTAGACGATTGGCTCCGACCTCAAGCTTTTGCAGGGCCGAGGCCAATGCATATGGCTTATGGGTCAGGCGAGCGCCCGATTCGTCAGCCTGAAACTCCCGGGACCGCGAGATCGCCAACTGGATCAGGGTCGCTGCGATAGGGGCCAGAATGGCCAGGAACAGAAATCCCAGCGCACCACCCCCGCGGTCATCGTCATCGCGGCCACCACCGCCGCCAAAGAACGGCATCCACATTGCCATCCGAGCCAGCATCACAATGACGCCGGCAAGCGTCGCCGCGACGGTGCTGATCAGCGTATCGCGATTCCGCACGTGGGCCAGCTCATGCGACAGCACCCCTTCCAGCTCCTCCTCATTGAGAATCCGCAGGATCCCCTGGGTGGCGGCGACGGCCGCATGCTCCGGGTCCCGCCCGGTCGCAAAGGCGTTGGGGGCCTCGGCGGGGATGACGTAGATGCGGGGCATCGGCATATGCGCCCTCAATGCCAGCCCATGGACAATCCTGTACAGTTCCGGCGCTTCAGCCTCGCTGACAGGCTGGGCCCTATACATTGCCAGGACCATCCGGTCCGAGAACCAATAGGCCCCGAAGTTCATCAGGAAAGCCATGACGAAGGCTATGCTCATCCCTCGGCTTCCGCCAAAGTAGCCCCCGATCAGGATCAGTAGGCCGGTCAGCAGCCCGAGTAGGGCTCCGGTTTTCAACGTGTTACTCATGATGCATTCACCCTCCTTGATTCAACGCGGAGGTACGCGTACATCCGCGCTACTACTGTGCTCTCAACATACGATAGTACAGCACTACTAAGCTGTCAAGGACAGCAAGTTCGACGGCCGTTCAGTCGGTTCAGCTACCATTCCTTTCAGAGGTGAACCCGCCGGAGCAGCCCGCGTCTGCTGACCGGCACCAGCCCCTCCTCCTCGCGGCCCTCCCAGTGTTTCATTTCTGCATCGAACTGTTCGGCCATCGTCTGCAGCAGTTCATTCATCTGGCACTGCATCCGTTCCATCCGGTCCCGCATGTTCAGGATGACCTCCACCCCCGCCAGATTTACGCCGAGATCCTTAGTCAACCGCAGGATCAGTTCAATCCGCTCCACATCCTCTTGTGAATAGACCCGCGTATTACCCTCGGTGCGAGCCGGCCGGAGCAGCCCTTCCCGCTCATAGACCCGAAGGGTCTGTGGGTGGATATCGAACATCTCGGCCACGACGCTGATCGAATATCGCCGCCGTCGCTGCCCCACCTTTGTCCCCCTTTCTACTCTCCTACACCAACAAGAAGATAGCTACTTCCAGATGGCGCGCCTCGGATCCTCCGGATGCAGGCGCCCCAACTCCCGGAACAGCTCCTGCGACCGCGTATCGAGGTTTCGTGGCAAAACAATCTTGACGGTGACGAACTGATCGCCCCGTCCCGCCCCCTTGAGGTGCGGCACTCCCATATTACGGAGACGAAAGACCTGCCCGCTACTCGTCTCCGGGGGGATTCGCATCGAGGCCTTCCCGTCTACAGTTGGGACCTCGATCTTCGCCCCCAGCGCGGCCTCAGCTACGGAAATCGGCGCCTCGCAGTAAATATTATCACCCTTCCGCTCAAAAAAGGGGTGAGAGCGGACGCGGGTCACGATGTAGAGGTCGCCTGGTAGGCCACCCGCTCGTCCCGCATGACCTTTTCCCTGGACCCTGACGTTCGATCCATTTTCTACGCCCGGCGGGATCTTCACGGCGATCCGTTCGGCCTTGAGCACCGTCCCTGCTCCACCACAGGAGTTGCACAGAGACGATGGCAGCTTTCCAGTTCCACGGCACCGGGAGCACGCCTGATGTCCGCCAAAGCGCCCAAGCCTCCCTCGCGCCCGCCCGCTGCCTTCGCAGGCAGGACAGGCGTACAATCGGCCTCCCATCCCGGCCCCTGTGCCCGAGCAGGAGGGACAAGGGACGCGTCGTTGGAGACTGACCTCGGTGGAGAGGCCCCGAACCGCATCTTCGAACTTCAGATCAACGGCGTAATGGAGATCTTCGCCCTTGGATGGCCCGGTCTGGGTCTCCTGCCCATGTCGGCCCAGGAGGTCAGAGAAGATATCTTCTATCCCGCCCGGACCCCCGAGATCGAACCGGCTGAAGTCAAACCCAC
>JAGWRQ010000020.1 GCA_028869615.1 Candidatus Methylomirabilota bacterium
TCGATCGCCATGATCCTGAGGTAGTAACAGGAACGGACGGCCGCCATCTCCTTGACCTCGGCCTCGGCTTCCGAGATCTGCGGAGGTGGAACGCCCCTCGCGCTCGGATCGTGCAGCAGGCCCCTGGCGATCTCGGCGATGTCGCTCACGACGGCCGAGGCGGTCGGCATCTGGCCCGCTCCGCGCCCGTAGAACATCAACGAACCCACTGCGTCGCCGACAACATAGACGGCGTTGTGAACGCCGCCGACCGAAGCCAGCAGGTCATCTTCAGGGATAAGCGCCGGATGCACCCTCGCCTCAAGCTCGCTATTGAGCTGTTTGGCGATCGCCAGCAGCTTGATCCGGTACCCCAACTCGCGGGCGTATTCGATGTCGGAGGCGTCGATCTGCCTGATCCCCTCGACGTGGATACGGTCGAAGGGAACATAGGCCCCGAACGCCAGCGTCGCCAGGATCTGGAGCTTGTGGGCGGAGTCGATCCCGTCCACGTCCAAGGAGGGATTGGCCTCGGCATAGCCGTGGGCTTGTGCCTCGGCCAACACCTCGGCGAACGGCCGCCTGCTGTCCGTCATCGTCGTGAGGATATAATTACAGGTGCCGTTCACGATTCCGATAATCGAACGAACCCGATCGGCTACCAACCCCTCCTTCATCGCCCGGATCAGCGGGATGCCGCCGCAGACGCTGGCCTCAAACCCGATCGATACCCGACGCGCCGCCGCGGTCCGATACAGTTCAAGCCCGTGGGTGGCCAGCAGTGCCTTGTTCGCTGTGACCAGATGCTTGTCTCGGTTGAGCGCTTCCCGACAAAACCTGAGCGCGACATCATATCCCCCGATCAGCTCAACGATGATGTCGATCTCAGGATCCTCCAGCACGGCCGTCGCATCGGTGGTCAGTATGGTCTGGTCCACATCAACGTTGCGCCGTCGATGGATATCGGTGTCGGCGATTCGACGGATCACCACCTGTCCGCCGAGCCGTTGCTGCAAGAGGGCGCCGTTGTCCTGAATCAGCTTCACAACCCCGGAACCCACTGTCCCGAACCCCAAGATACCGATCTGTACCGATTTCATCTCACTTCTCTCCCGCCTCACGCGCCCAGGGCCGACGCCAGCCCGCTTCGCCAGGCGGTCTCGACCTCTGCCATAGAAAGATCAAGCCCGCACGCCGGGCCGCGAAGCCTGAACCTTGTTCCGCCAACAGTTCCAAGAAGCGCCACGGGAACCTGGTGCGCCGCCGCAATCTTCTCCAGTCTCGGCCAGTCGGACGCCTTGAGAGAGACGACGATCCGGGATTGCGATTCCCCGAAGAGCAGCGCATCGGGGCGAATCGTATCCTTCAGTTGGACATCGACACCGATCGGCGTCGCTCCCAGGCACGACTCCGCCAGCGCAACGGCCAGCCCACCATCCGAGCAGTCATGCGCCGAGCTGATGATCCCCGCTCGGATTGCCTCGAGGCAGACGCGCTGCACGGCCCGCTCCCTGGCCAAGTCCAACGAAGGTGGCTCGCCCTGTACCAGGCCGAACCGGATCGCGAGATACTCACTGGCTCCCAACTCTTCCCGCGTCTCCCCCAGGAGCGCCACCAGATCCCCCTCGTGCTTGAACCACTGGCCTGTGGCGTAGGCGGCATCATCCAGAAGGCCGACCATCCCGATCATGGGCGTGGGAAATATCGCGTTGCCCGATGTCTCATTGTACAAGCTCACGTTGCCGCCGGTGACGGGGGTCTGCAGAGCCCGGCAGGCATCGCCGATTCCCTTCACCGCCTCGACGAACTGCCACATGATCTCCGGTCGCTCCGGGCTGCCGAAGTTCAGGCAGTTGGTGATGGCAAGCGGCTCACCACCCGCGCAGACGACGTTCCTGGCCGCCTCAGCCACAGCGATCATCGCCCCTCGACGCGGGTTGACGGCACAGTAGCGGCCATTGCCATCGGTAGAAAGCGCAATGGCTCGTCTACCTCCGGGTAGTCGCAGGACCACGGCATCCGACCCCGGCCCGACGATCGTACCCAGGAACAGCATATGGTCATATCGCTCCCAGACCCGTTCCTTGCAACAGAGGTTGGGCGACCGCAACAGCTCCAACAGGACGGCCGCGTAGTCGTCAGGCAGTGGAAGGCGATCCAGGTCGAGCCGTTGCCGCGCATCGGCCTCGGCGGGGCGGCGGCTCGGCCGGTGATAGGCGGGCGCCTCCGACGCCAAGGCGCCGGCCGGGATCTCCGCAACCGGCCTGCCATGATCCAGGACCCGCAGCAGCCCCCCCTCAGTCACCCGCCCGATCACCGCCGCGTCAAGGTCCCACTTCTCAAAGACTGTTCGGACTCGCTCCTCGCTTCCTGCTTTCGCGACGACCAGCATCCGCTCCTGCGACTCCGAGAGCATCAATTCATAGGCCGTCATCCCCGGCTCTCGCCGGGGGACACGGGCGAGATCGATCTCGATCCCAGTGCCGCCGCGAGCGGCCATCTCGGCGGTCGCGCAGGTCAACCCCGCCGCTCCCATGTCCTGGACCGCGACCAGATCGTCCCCCTCCATCAGCTCAAGACAGGCCTCGATCAGCAGCTTCTCACGAAACGGGTCGCCGACCTGGACGGTCGGTCTCCTTGCCTCGGCCCCCTCATCGAAGACGTCGGACGCCATCGTGGCGCCATGGATGCCGTCGCGTCCGGTCTTGGCCCCGACATAGATCACCGGGTTATCAATCCCGCCGGCCTTAGCAAAGAAGAGCCGATCCTTTCGGGCGATCCCGACGCACATGACATTCACCAGCGGGTTGCCGCTGTACGGCTCGGCGAAGCCGGCCTCTCCACCCACCGTCGGCACGCCAACAGCATTGCCGTACCCGGCAATCCCGGCAACCACGCTACTGAACAGGTAGCGGTTTTTCGGATCGGTCAGCGGCCCGAAACGGAGCGAATCACACAGCGCAATCGGCCTTGCGCCCATGGTGAAGATATCCCGGATGATCCCCCCCACACCTGTGGCCGCCCCCTGATACGGCTCGATGAAAGACGGATGGTTGTGACTTTCCATCTTGAAGACAAGCGCCAGCCCATCCCCGATGTCCAGGACACCTGCGTTCTCCCCCGGCCCCTGAAGGATGCGCGGGCCTTCTGTCGGCAGCGTCGCCAGATGGACCCGCGAGCTTTTATAGCTGCAGTGTTCCGACCACATCGCGCCGAACATCCCCAGCTCGACCAGGTTGGGTTCACGACCCAGGTGCGCTACAATCCTGTCGTACTCGTCAGCCGTCAGGCCGTGCGACGCTATCAGATCCGGGGATACCACCGATACGGTCATCACGCAGACCTCAGGCATGAACAAAGGTGTCAAGAATCGACGCAAACATCAGGCCGCCATCCTCAGAACCCAGGATCGGCTCGGCAGCCCGCTCCGGATGAGGCATCAATCCAAGGATGTTGCGGCGTTCATTACAGATGCCGGCGATGTGATCGAGCGACCCGTTCGGGTTCGCGTCCTTCGCGAGCGCCCCCGTCGCATCGCAATAGCGAAAGATGATCTGGTCGCCCTCGACCAGCCGTTTCCACCCGGCTTGGTCGATGTAGTATCGCCCGTCGCCATGCGAAATCGGCATCCGCACCACCTGCCCCGGCTGCATGACGGCTGTGAACGGGGTCTGCCGGCTTTCCACCCGCAGGTGGACCCATCTGCACCGGTAGTGCAGGCAGTCGTTAGGCAAGAGCGCGCCGGGTAGCAATCCTGCCTCGGTCAAGATCTGAAACCCGTTGCAGCTCCCGAGAACCAAGCCGCCAGATTCCGCAAAGGCAGCCACCGCGCGCATGACGGGGGACAGCCGTGCGATCGCGCCGGCCCGCAGATAGTCGCCATGGGCGAATCCTCCCGGGAGGATCACGCAACCCACGCCCTTAAGATCGGCCTCCTTATGCCAGAGGTAGCAGGCCTCCTCCTTCAAGACGTTCACAATGACATGGTAGAAGTCCTGGTGGCTCCAGGAGCCGGGAAAGACCACAATACCGAACTTCATCCTGCGGCCCCCTCCAGCTCGAAGCGGTAGTCTTCAATCACCGGATTTGCGAGCAGCCGCCTGCACATCTCCTCGACCTGCGCAGTCGCCTGCTCCTTCGTCAGGCTGTTCAGCGTCAGCACCATGAACTTGCCGACTCGTACGTCCGCCAGCCCCTGAAACCCCAGCGCTTCAAGGGCCGACCGTACCGTGTCCCCCTGGGCGTCGAGGACGCCCGGCTTCAAGGTGACATAGATCTTCGCGGTCAGCATGTCACAGCCCCACACGAGCAAAGATGTCATCCAGATGCCGAAAATGATAGCCCAGGTCAAAGCAGCTTTCAACCTCGCCCGGCGAGAGGTGTCGGCAGATCTCCGGATCGGCCAGCAGGAGCAGCTTGAACGGTTCACCCGACTCCCAGGCCTTCATGGCGTGTCGCTGCACCAGCCGGTAGGCCTCTTCCCGGCTAAGCCCCTTCCCCACCAGTGCCAGTAATACCGCCTCCGAAAACACCAGCCCCCCTGTCAGCTCCAGATTGCGCTGCATGCGATCCGGATAGACCCGCAGGCCCTCAAGCACCTCCCGGAACCTTACCAACAGATAGTCAAGCAGGATGGTCGCATCAGGCAGAATCACCCGTTCCACGGATGAGTGGCTGATGTCGCGCTCGTGCCATAACGGCACATTCTCCAAGCTCGACTGGGCGTAGCTTCTCAGCAATCTCGCCAACCCGGACACCTGCTCGCAGGCAACCGGGTTCCGCTTGTGCGGCATGGCCGACGAGCCCTTCTGTCCCTCGACAAACGGCTCCTCAACCTCACGCACCTCGGTCCGCTGCAGGTGACGGATCTCGGTGGCGAATTTGTCGAGCGAGGTCCCGATCAGCGCAAGCGTGAGCACAAATTCGGCGTGTCGATCCCTGGAGAGGATCTGGCTGGAAATCGGCGCGGGCTTCAGCCCCAACCTAGCGCAGACATACTGCTCCACAAACAGCGGCAGATGGGCAAAGGTCCCGACGGCGCCGGAGAGCTTGCCGTAGGCAACCGTCTCCCTGGCTCGACGGAGGCGATCGAGATCGCGCGCCACTTCGCAATACCAGAGCGCCAGCTTCAAACCGAAGGTCGTCGGCTCGGCATGGATCCCATGCGTCCGCCCGATCATCATCGTTCGCTTGTGGCATCGGGCGAGGTCGGCGAGCGTCTGCGAGAGCGCCTCCAAGTCTTCCAGCAGGATACCGGCAGCCTGTTGAAGCTGTACCGCCAGGGCCGTATCAACCACATCGTAGGATGTCAGCCCAAAGTGCAGGTAGCGCGCCTCCGGGCCGACCCGCTCCGCCACCGCAGACACAAAGGCGATGACGTCGTGGCGAACTTCCCGTTCGATCTCCTGGATACGGTTGATGTCGTAGCCGGCCCGCTCCCGAATAACGGCCAACGCCTCGCGGGGAACGACGCCCAGCTCGGCCCACGCCTCGCATGCCAACAGCTCGATGCGCAACCAGGCGGCGTAGCGACTCTGCGGGTCCCATACGGAAACCATCCGGGGAAGCGCGTAGCGGGGAATCATCGGGGTACGTGATTAGGAGAGCAAAGCCGCCTGGGCAACAGGGCCGATCGTGGTGATGGCAAACGTCTCGTCGCGCAAGATCCTTCTCGTCAGCGACTCGAACTGCTCGATGGACACCGAATCGATCCCGGCGATGATGTCATCCAAGCTATAGGCGCCCTCGAAATAGATCTCTGTCTTGGCAAGGCGCGTCATCCGACTGCTGGTCCCCTCGAGACCGAGGAGCAGATTGCCCTTCAGCTGATCCTTCGCCCGTTGAAGATCGTCGGGATCGACCGGCTGATTCCGCAGACGGGCGCACTCAGCCCGAATCAGGTCCACAACCTGGCCCGAGGACTCCGGATTAGTCCCGGCATAAATCACCAGCAGACCACAATCACGATACGAGGCCTGGTACGAGTAGATCGAATACGCGAGACCTCGCTTTTCACGAATCTCCTGAAAGAGTCTGGAGCTCATGCTGCCGCCCAGCATGGCGTTTAACAGGTAGAGGGCGTAGCGATCCACATGCGCATGCGGCAGGCCATCCGTGCCGAGGCACAGGTGGAGCTGGGCCGTATCACGCTCCTCTATCCTGACCGCCGCCGTACAACTCGGCGGTGGAAGCTCGGCGTGAACAGATCGACCGTTAAACCCATTGAACGCTTGCGCCACCAGATCGACGAGTCGCTCGTGTTCGAGATCACCAGCGGCCACGACCACGGTCCGATCAGGACGATAGAATCGATCCATGTGGCAGCGGACGTCGTCGTGCGTGAAGAGACGCACCGTTTCTTTCCGCCCCAGGATCGGTCTGGCCACCGGGTGATCGTTCCAGATCGCCTCCGCAAAGAGGTCGTGGACCAGGTCATCGGGGGTATCCTCCACCATCTTGATCTCCTGGAGCACCACGTCTCGCTCCCGCTCGATATCTTTGGAGTCAAGGTTGGAGTGCAAAAAGGTATCAGCCAGGATATCAACGGCCAGAGGCAGGTGCTCGCCCAGGACCTTGGCATAAAAACAGGTAGTCTCGCGGCTCGTGAAGGCGTCGAGTGTGCCACCGACGGCGTCGATCGCCTTGGCGATCTCCTGCGCGCTTCGCCGCTGGGTCCCCTTAAAGAGCATGTGCTCGATGAAGTGCGAAATGCCGGCCACCTCTCCCGCCTCGTCCCGTGATCCGACCCGTACCCACACGCCGATGGTTGCCGACTTGACGGCAGGCATCCGCTCGCTCAGCACGACCATCCCGTTCGGCAGCATGTCGCGATCATAGGAGAGACGGCTCATTACGTCAGGATGACCTCTACTCCGCCTTGACCTGCGTTTCCGACTGTACCACCTCTTTCCGACTCAACCGGATCTTTCCGTTCTTGTCGACGTCGATCACTTTCACCATGACCTCGTCTCCTTCCGCCAAGACATCCTCGACTCGCTTCACCCGGTGTTCGGCAATTTGAGAGATATGCAGCAGTCCATCGGTGCCGGGCAGAATCTGAACGAAAGCGCCAAAGTCCATGATCTTGACCACCTTCCCTTGATAGACCTTGCCGACCTCAGGAACCTCGACGATCTTGCTGATGATCGACAACGCCTTCTGCGCTGCCTCTTCGTCAACCGAGGCGATCTCGACCCGTCCGTCGTCAGACACATCGATCTTTGCCCCGGAGTCTGCCACAATCCCGCGGATCACCTTGCCGCCCGGGCCGATGACATCACGGATTTTGTCCACCGGAATCATCAGCGTGATAATGCGGGGGGCATACGCTGACATATTCGACCTTGGCTCCGCGATGGCGCGGTCCATCTGATCCAAAATGTGGAGGCGGGCGCGCCTGGCCTGATCCAGCGCCTTCGGCATAAGGCTGGGCGTAATGCCTTGGGTCTTGATATCCAGTTGCAGCGCGGTGATCCCTTTCCGGGTGCCGGCCACCTTAAAGTCCATATCGCCAAGGTGATCCTCAAGTCCGATGATATCGGTGAGAATCGCCGCCTGCTCATTTTCCATGACGAGCCCCATCGCGACTCCGGCCACCGCCGACCGGATCGGAACCCCGGCATCCATCAAGCTGAGGCTTGCGCCACAGACCGTAGCCATGGAAGACGACCCGTTCGATTCGAGGATATCCGAGACGATCCGAAGGGTATACGCAAACTCCTCCTTCGTCGGCAGCGCCGCGAGAAGCGCCCGCTCGGCAAGCGCCCCGTGCCCAATCTCACGCCGACCGGGACCGCGCATGAACTTGACCTCGCCGACGCTGAACGGTGGAAAATTATAATGGAGCATAAACCGTTTAGTGCCCTCTCCCTCGAGATTATCCAGACGCTGTTCATCTTCCGAGGTGCCGAGCGTCGTGGTCACGAGCGCTTGAGTCTGACCCCTGGTGAAGAGGGCCGATCCATGAGTCCTCGGCAAGACACTGACCTCGGCGGTGATCGGCCGGACCTCCTCGAGCGACCGCCCGTCCGCCCGCCTCCCGTCTTCCAGGATCATTCGGCGCAACTCCTCATGCTCGATCTGCTCGAACAGGCTCCTGACGACTGCTGTCCGGTCCTCCGGCTCATTGCTGAACGCCGCTATAACCTCGTCAAGGAGCGCCTGCCGACGGCTGCGCTGCTCCTCCTTCTCGGCGATCCCGGTCAGAGTCCGAAGCTCTTGGCGGGCCAGACGGTTCACGCGCTCACCCAACTCGGGATCCACAGGGGGAACACTGAATGGCGCCTTTTCAACCCGAAGCTCTTTCGCCAGCTCCAGCGCCATGTCAATCATGGGCTGAATCCCCTTGTGCCCAAACTCGATCGCCTCCATCATCAACGCTTCAGGAACCTCGTTCGCTCCGGCCTCAAGCATCACCACAGCGCTTCGGGTCCCTGCGACCACCATATCGATGTCGGACCCTTCCATCTGGGCATAGGTTGGATTGAGGACCAACTTACCCCCTACCCGTCCTACCCGGACCGCACCGATCGGCCCGAGGAACGGGATGGGCGCTATGGTGAGAGCGGCAGAGGCGCCCAACACCGCCAGGACGTCAGGGTCGTTTTCTTGGTCGGCCGATAGGACCGTAGCGATAATCTGGACGTCATGCCGATAGCCATCCGGGAAAAGAGGACGGAGTGGGCGATCGATGAGGCGCGAGGTCAGCGTCTCCTTCTCATGGGGCCGACCCTCTCGCTTAAAGAAGCCGCCAGGGATCTTGCCCGCTGCATAGGCCCGTTCCTGGTAATCAACAGTGAGCGGGAAGAAATCGACCCCCTGTCGCATCTGTTTCGACGCCACCGCCGTGACCAGAACAACCGTATCGCCGTACTGAACCAACACAGCGCCGTCGGCCTGCCTGGCCACGCGCCCGGCCTCGATACTGAATGGCTTTCCTTCGATGATCCGCTCGACACGACAACTCATTTACGAATTCCCAGCCTTTCGATGATCTGTTTATACCTGGTCGCGTCTTTGCTCCTGAGGTAATCCAGGAGCTTCCGGCGCCGTGCGACAAGGCGGAGCAGGCCTCGCCTGGAGTGGAAGTCTTTCTTGTGACCGTTCAGGTGTTCGGTCAGATAGCCGATTCGCCCGGTCAGAAGCGCGATCTGCACATCCGGGGAGCCGGAGTCGGTGTCATGGAGTCGATACTGCCCGATGATCTCTTGCTTGTTTGTAGACGCCTTGCCCACGAAGCCGCATCCTCCTTTCTTCTTAAGTAGATACCTGAAACCGCGAGTACGATAGCACAGGCCTTTGGGGGAGTAAAGCCCATTCTTCCGACGCACACTGCGGGAAGGCGGCAAATACGGTATCCGCCTGCCGCTTGTCACAGTCGATCTGCCGGCGGAGCAACAACGGGTCATCAAACCGTCGCTCATCCCGCAACCGCTCAAGGAAGAAGAGCGTGAGCCTCTCCCCGTACAACTCCTCCTCCGCGACCTCCAACAGGTGGACCTCCACTCGCCGGGCCTCACCACCAAAGGTTGGGGCTCTCCCGACATTGATGAGCGCCTTGTGTAACCCATGCTGCAACCACGCCTGGCCGGCGTATACGCCATCCGGAATGATCACATCGGGCGTAGCGGGGAGATTTGCCGTCGGATACCCCAGCCCCGTGCCTCGTTTGGCGCCGCGTTCTACAACTCCCAGAATCGCGTACGGCCGTCCTAAAGAGCGGGTCGCCTGGCGCAGCTCTCCTCTCGCAAGCAGGCCGCGGATACGAGTGGAACTGACCACGTGACCGTCCACTGTCATCGCGGGAACCACATCGAGCTCGAACTGATGCGCCTCCCCAAGCTGCCGGAGCAGTTCCGGCGAACCGGCCCTGGCCTGACCGAAGGCAAAGTCGTACCCGATACACACACATCGCGCCCGAAGTCGATCAACCAAGTAGCTCTTCACAAAATCACGCGGCGGGGTGGCGGCCAAGGAAGGGGTGAAGTTGACGGCGATCATCAGATCGATGCCAAGCGCAGCCATGATGTCCCGCTTGATCGACAGCGGCGTGATGAGCGGCGGGGCCTGTGAAGGGTTCACCACCTCTAACGGATGTCGCGTGAAGGTGAAGGCAACCGCCGTTCCTCCTTCCCGGCGAGCGCGCCGTACCACGCGACCCAGGACCTCGCGGTGTCCGAGATGCACCCCATCGAATGTCCCCACCGCTACCGCAGGAGCGGGATACCCGTGGTCCAGATCCTCAATCTGCTCGACGACAATCATTGCCCGGCGAGGACCCGTACCGGTTTGAGGACTATCCGGCGCGGATCGACTGCGGGGAACTCCCGGCCGGCAACCGTCGCCTCAGCCAATGAAAGAAGCTGACGCCGATATCCCAGGACCCGGACAAGGTCCCCCTTCTCCACTTCCGAAGGGAAACTAAGCAGCGCGCCGGCTGCCATCCCACCTCCCTGGACGACCCCTCGAGAGGACTCGGGATGAATCCTGACAACGGGCAGGTGCCCCAGCGCCTCCCCGATGGGGATGAGCACATCCCGGATGCGACCTTCCGCAACGATCTGCTCGAGCTGCTGCAGCGTGAGCGCGTCGTCAACCAGGAAACGGCCCGATCGGACGCGAGTCAACGCATGCAGGTGCGCGCCGCACCCGAGGACTCGACCGATATCGTCGCACAGGGTGCGGGCGTACGTCCCCTTGGAACAGCTGACCCGGAATCGGACGAAGGGTACATCGATCTCCAGGAGCGTAAGCTCATGGATCCGTATCGCAATCGGCTGCCGTTCGACCGTTTCGCCCCGGCGCGCCAGGCGATAGAGGCGCTCTCCGTGATACTTCTTGGCGGAGAACAGGGGCGGCACCTGCTGGATCTCTCCGACAAAACTCTCCAGAACCTCTCGCAGTCGGGCAGGATCTACGTCAACATGATCCGTCTGGGACAGCACCTTCCCGTCGGCATCCAAGGTATCCGTAGTGATGCCCAGCCGCATCGTGATCAGGTACTCCTTGTCGGCCTGCGTCAGAAATTGCGCGATTCGAGTCGCCCGCCCGATGCAGAGCGGCAGTACGCCGGTCGCCCTCGGATCGAGCGTACCGGTGTGACCGACGCGGCGCATCTTCAGCAGACGCCGCACGACGTCCACCACATCATGGGAGGTCATCCCCCCAGGCTTATTGATGTTCAAGACCCCGCTGAGTTCCATTGCACGCACCAAAGATCAGTCAGCGATGACCGGTCGAGAGTCTAACTCCCGTTTTCTGATCCGCAGACGCTCGACACTCTCCCAGGGCACCTCTACCCCCCCTAACTCGGCATCTGTCACTACTCCACCGCCGTGAAAATCACTTCCACCGGTGGGTATGAGTCGATGCCGTTCGGCGACGGCAAGCAGGGATGCTGTGATCTCCTGGGTATACCTCTTGTAGTAGGTCTCGATCCCCTCCAGGCCCGCCTCCATCATCATCGGCAGCAGTCGCGGCAGATCCAGACGGTAATCGCTTGCTCCCACGATGATCGGATGCGCCAGCGAGGGCACGCCTTGAGCCCCCCTGATCAGGCTGACCGCCTCCTGCGGGAGGAACTTCGGGCCCTCAACATAGGCAGGGCCCCCGCGCCTCAAAAAACGCGAGAACGCCTCATCCACCGACGCAACGGCGCCGCATTCTACAAGGGCCTTGGCGATATGCGGCCGTCCGACCGAGCCCCCATTCGCAATGGCCATGACGCGGTCCCACTCGAGCGGATAGCCGAGCGCGCCTAACCGCTCGACCATACCGTGGGCCTGAACGAGCCTGTCCTCCTGTAGTTGACGAAGGGCCTTTTGCAAGGACGGGTCACCCGCGTCGAGCAGATAGCCCAGGACATGGATCTCGTCGCCGTCCAGGTTCGCGCTTAACTCGATTCCAGGAATCACCTCAATTGCCAGATCGCAAGCGGCCTCTTGCGCCTCGACGATCCCATTCACGCTGTCGTGGTCGGTCACGGCCATGACGCGGATTCCGATGCGGGCGGCGGCTTGCACCAGCTCCGCCGGCCGAAGCGCGCCATCAGAGGCCTTCGTATGAAGGTGCAGATCGATACGACTCGCCATCGTCATTGCTCCTTCGTCTCGGTCGCCTCGATCTGCCGGAACAGCTCGGCCAGATGCATCTCCTGCTCCAGCGAATCATCAAGCGAGAAGAGCAGTTCCGGAACGTAGCGCAGGCACAACCGGCGTCCTAACTCCCCACGGAGAAAGCCTGCTGCGCTCTTCAGGCCGATCAGCACCTCCTGGCGCTGTTTCTCATCGCCTCCGACCGAGGCGATATAGACTCTCGCATGCCGTAAATCGTCGCTTACCCTGACGCGGGTAACCGTCGCAAAACGGATCCTCGGATCCTTGACCGACTGCAAGATCAGGCGACTGATTTCTTCCTGTATCAGGGTCCCGACCCGATCGGCGCGCCTGCCTTGCATCACCGTTCTCCACGCGGCCGACTGACCAAGGGCGTCAATGGCCCATCAAATCGATCTCATAATCGAGAATCAGGGCATCGGCGTCAGCCTCGATGAGGTTGACAACTCTGGTCAGGGTCTCATCCACCAGTCGAGAACTGTTGCTGATGCAGGCGATCCCCAGCGTCGCGCGTTGCCATTCGTCAAGACGATCCACCTCGGCGACCGAGACATTGAAACGGCCT
Source organism: Candidatus Methylomirabilota bacterium (assembly GCA_028869615.1). GTDB lineage: Bacteria > Methylomirabilota > Methylomirabilia > Methylomirabilales > Methylomirabilaceae > Methylomirabilis. The sequence continues at coordinate 12,658 of JAGWRQ010000020.1, forward strand.
CGGATACGATCCTTGATACTCTTGACAACCCGCCGCTTACCCTTGAGAGAGCTATTACCGGCCAGATGCAACTCGACGCGACACGTTCCAACAGTCATGGGCAACGAAATTCAAGGTTCAAAGTTCAACGTTAATAGTAACCCAACCACGAACCTTCAATCTTGAACCTTGCACGTTGAACCGTGAACATTCTTAGAGTTTTTGCGCGACCGATTCCAACTCAAAAATTTCCAGGATATCGCCAACTTTGATATCGTTAAAGTTCATCAGACCGACGCCGCACTCAAACCCGCTTTGTACCTCTCGGACATCCTCTTTGAAGCGACGAAGCGATCCGACTCGCCCTTTGTGGACTACCTTGCCGTCCCGAACAATGCGGACCTGACTGTCTCGGCAGACCTTTCCCTCCACAACCATTGAGCCGGCAACCGCGCCTACTTTAGGTACAGTAAAGACCTGACGAACCTCCACGCGACCGATTGACCGCTCGATATACGTGGGCTCCAGCAATCCCTCCATCGCCTGCCGGATCTCGTTGATGGCGTCATAGATCACGGTGTAGAGCCGAATCTCCACGCCTTCTTGCTCGGCCAGCTTCTGGGCCTTCGGATCAGGACGCACATGGAATCCTACGATTATCGCGTTGGAGGCCGACGCCAGCATGACATCAGTCTCGTTGATGGCGCCCACCGACGCGTGGATCACCTTTAACCGGACCGCCTCGGTGCCGATCCGCCCCAACGATTCGCGAAACGGCCCGATAGAGCCCTGGACGTCCCCCTTGATAATCATCCGCAGCTCTTTGACTTCACCCTCCTGGATGCGCCGGTGTAAATCCTCCAGGGTCATGCGGTGCTTCGAGACGATCATCTCCTCGCGATGTTTTTGCTGCCGGCTGAGCGCGATCTGCCGCCCTTTCCGTTCATCGGACACTACGACAAACGTGTCTCCGGCCATGGGGACACCTGACAGACCCAGGACCTCCACCGGGGTCGCGGGCTCGGCCGTCTGGACCCTTTTCCCCTTCTCATTGTTCATCGCCCGCACTCGACCCGAATGCAATCCGGCGACGACTACGTCCCCTACCTTCAGGGTTCCCTGCTGAACCAACACGGTCGCGACCGGTCCCCGACCGCGATCCAGCTCAGCCTCAATAATGACACCCTTTGCGGCCCTGTGCGGGTTCGCCTTCAACTCCTGAACCTCGGCCAGCAGAAGCAGCATCTCGAGCAGGTGATTGATGCCTACCTGCTTTTTAGCCGAGACCTCCACATAGACCGTCTGCCCTCCCCACTCTTCCGGAACCAGACCCTGTTCCGCCAACTGTTGCTTGACACGGTTCGGGTCGGCGCCGGGCTTGTCGATCTTGTTAATCGCCACCAGGATCGGGACACCCGCGTCCTTGGCGTGGCTGATCGCCTCCAGCGTCTGAGGCATTACCCCGTCATCGGCCGCCACAACCAAGACCACGATATCGGTCGCCTGCGCCCCACGCGCCCGCATGGCGGTAAACGCCTCGTGGCCAGGCGTGTCCAGGAACGTGATCTTGCCGCCCGGCAGATCGACTTGATACGCGCCGATATGTTGAGTAATCCCACCGGCCTCCGAGGCGATCACATTGGTCTGCCTGATCGCATCCAGCAGAGAGGTCTTACCGTGATCGACATGACCCATGATCGTCACGACCGGAGACCTGGGCAGAAGCAGCGAAAGATCCTCAACTTCCTTCGCCTCAGCCATAGCCTCTTCCAGGGGGGTCACTTCCACTGAGAACCCCAGCCGGTCGCCTGCGCGTTTTACTACCTCCACGTCGAGCGGCTGGTTGATCGTGGTCATGATCCCCACCTTGATCAACTGTTTGATGACCTCGCTGGGGCTCATCGAGATGCTCTCCGCCAACTCCTTGACGGTGATCGTCTCGGCAAGCTTGACGATCGGGCGTGGCGGCGTAGCGGGCTCGCGCTCGATCTGCTCCACCTGGACCTGCGGCTCCGGCGCCGGCGGGATCACGGTCGCCTTTTGCCCAGGGGCGGCGACAGGCGGAGGCGGTATTGGGGTCTTGGCCGGCGCTTCTTTCACGCCGGCGGGCGCCACCGGGACCTCGCGAGGAGGCCCTGATGGTGCCGCGGATGGCTGTTCGAGAACCGCTGTCCCATGAGATGGCTGTGGAGCAGACGCTGTCTTTGGCTTCCGAGGTTCCTTGTGTTCAACCGGGCTCACTCGTCCGACGGATTCGATCCCTTCGGGTATCGGCTTGACCCTGGATGGCGCCTGCGTCTCGGTAGGCTTGGATCGAGCGGGCCTGCGAGCCGTGGTCTCAGGTAGTGCTGTCGGCGCTTCGGCCTTTCCGGTCCTGGGACGTCGGCCCTCTACGGGCTTGGCGTGAGCCGGTGGAGGTGTCTCCAGCGGTTTGGGCTTGGGCCGGCTTTTCTTCTGAGGCGATGCGGCTGCCAGGAGCGACCTGACATGGTCCTCATCCACGTTGCTGCTGTGGCTCTTGAGGTGCAGGCCCGACCGCTCAAGCCGGTCCAGGAGTTCTTTGCTTGATATGCCGAGCACTTTCGCCAGATCGTACGCTCTAATCATTCCCACGCCGGATCACCTCCACACCTTCCGAGGCTCCGCTCTGCCCCAACTCAGCGGTTTGACCATGCAGTCTCTCGCGCTTCCATCCCCACCGGTATCTTGTCCAGCAGCGACATCACCGCCCCTGCGAAGTGCGGATCCGTCACAGCGATGTTTGCTCGAGGAGCCGTCCCAAGAGCGGCCCCCAATTCCTCCTTACCCATGGCCTGCATCCATGCGATGCCGCTCTTTTCGGCTACATTCCGTACCTTCGCAACCGAGTCCGCCGATGCGTCTGCCGCGCTCAGGATCAACCGGGCCGAATGGCGCCTGAGGGCCACATCTACCGCCTCTGCGCCTGAGGCGATCTTACGAGCCCGGCGCGCAAGTCCAAGCAGCGCGGCGACCTTGCGCGAGACACGTTCCCGGATCAGCCCTTCAAGAGCCTCCACTGTTATCGGCGCAAGCGTCACCTTCAGGCAGCGCGCAAACTCACCCCTTTTTACCGCCTGCTCTAAGCATACGTGGCGCGGACAGATATAGGCCCCGCGACCGGATCCCCCGCCAAGATCGACATCCAGTCTTCCGTCCGGAATAAGATGCACACGAATAAGCTCGCTCTTTGGCCGGCCGGTGCGGCAGGCAACGCAAGAGCGAAAGGGCTCAGCAACCACCTTCTGTATCCTTCGCGACGAGAGCAGCTTTCGCAGCCTCGATTAATTTTTGGGCCGTCTTTGGGCCAATCCCCTCTATCCGGACCAAGGCGTCATCCGACGCGTCAGCCAGCTTCTGGCAACTGTCCAGACCGGCCTCGATCAGGCGACCGGCCAATTTCTCCCCTACACCCGGCAACTCCGCCAACCGTAGGGCAGCGTCGGCGGAACTCTCCGCTACCGACGCCGCGGCCTCGACCTCAGGCTGGATCCGCTCTTCCGGCTCTTTCTGAATTTCACCACGGCCCTTGACATCGACCTTCCATCCCAACAGCTTGGCCGCCAGACGAGCGTTCTGTCCCCGTTTCCCAATGGCCAGAGAGAGCTGACCGTCGGCCACCAACACATGAAGGGTATGCGTCTCCTGGACAACCTCGACGCCCTCAATTTCGGCCGGGGCAAGCGCGCTACGGACGAAGGAAGCCGGATCGTCCTTCCAGGCAATCACATCGATCTTCTCGCCCATCAACTCCCTGACGATGGCCTGAATCCGGCTGCCGCGATATCCGACGCAGGCCCCTACCGGATCCACATTACTGTCTCGTGAGGTCACAGCCACCTTGGCTCGTTCACCCGCATCCCTAGCAACCGCCTTGATCTCCACAATCCCCTCGTAGATCTCAGGAACTTCGATCTCAAGCAGCTTGGCCAAAAGGCCGGGATGCGTTCGTGAAAGGACAATCTGGGACCCTCTCGGCAATTTCTTCACATCCAGCACATACGCTCGAATCCGATCACCGATCCTGTAATCCTCACGGGCAAGTTGCTCCCTGGGGGGGAGAATCGCCTCAGCCTTCCCAAGATTGACGATGACATTGCCCTTCGCAACTCTCTGTACGACACCGCCTACTAATTCACCCACTCTGGCCTTAAAGGCCTGAAATACGCTCTCCCGTTCAGCCTCCTTGACTCGCTGGATAATGACCTGCTTCGCCGTTTGGGCGGCGATCCGACCGAACTCTTTTGCCTGTACCTCGGATTTGATTTCATCGCCAAGTTGGATCCCGGGATTGAGCTGCTGAGCCTCATCGATAGAGATCTCAACATGGGGATTCAGGACCTGCTCAACAACCTTTTGTATTGCGTACAGCCTAAAGCAACGGGACGGTTGGTCGAACTCCACGCGCAGGTCAAGAGCGGGCCCAAGGGTCTTACGGGACGCGGAGAGAATCGCCGCGCTGACAGCCTCGATCAGCACTGCCGATTCGATCTCTTTCTCGCGTCCGACCTGTTCTATAACCTGCAGTAAATCGATACCCATTTTTTTACCAGAGTGTAGGGTTTAGGGTATAGGGAAGAATTTGAATGCCTTCCTGTTTTCTCCACCCTCCACCCGGCACCCTGCCTTTACAGGACTGGCTCCAGTCGAGCCTTCGAAATCAGCGCATAAGGGATGAGGAC